>PNIK01000006.1 GCA_002877985.1 Thermodesulfobacterium geofontis
AACTATCCATGGAGGAAGTAGAAAAAATTATTGAAAAGGCTAAAAAAGAAATAGGTGCCTAAAAAGGGACATGTTCCTGAAAGAACTTGTATAGTTTGCAAAAGAAAAATGCCCAAGAAAGAGTTGTTAAGATTCTGTGTAAAAGAAAATAAAATAATTTTAGATAGGTTTCAGAAAGAAGGAGGAAGAGGTGCCTATATTTGTTCAGATTGCCTTCCCAAAATAAAAAATTTAAAGACAAAAAGAAAATTATTTTATTCTTTAAGAATTAAAACCAACTTAATAGAAATAGAATATGAAAAACAATAAGCTTCAAGAATTAAGAGAAAAAATTGATAGTATAGATAGGCAAATTGTTGAATTATTAAAGGAAAGAATAGAAATTGCTAAAAAGATAGGGAAGCTTAAAGAAGACATAGGATATGAAAGTTTTGATTTGTTAAGAGAAAAGGAAATATTGAATAAAATTCTAAAAATAAATGAAAAGATATTTCCTGAAGATGCACTAAAGGTTATTTATTCAGAAATTATAAAAGCCTGTAGAAGTGTTCAACAAAAAATAAAAGTTGCCTACCTTGGACCTGAAGCAACCTTTAGTCATATTGCAGCCTTAAATTATTTTGGAACCTCTGCAGAACTTGTACCTGTAGAAACAATAGTTGATGTTTTTGAAGAGGTTAGTAGTGAAAGAGTTAATTTCGGAGTGGTTCCCATTGAAAATTCAATTGAAGGAGTAGTAGCAACTACCCTTGATGCTATTTACGAATATGGATTAAAGGTATGTGGAGAAATTTATGAATCTATTTCTCATCATCTTATGAATCAAACTGGCAGGATAGAGGATATTAAAAAAATATTTTCTCATCCTCAAGCTATTGCCCAGTGTAGAAAGTGGTTAAGAAAAAAATTACCCTCTGTTCCTATCGAGACAGTCCCTTCTACAGCTCTTGCAGCAAAGTGGGCGGCTGTGGATGAAAGTGTAGGAGCTATTGCAAGCCTTGTTGCAGCAAAATTATATCACCTTCAAATTGTAGCTAAAAATATAGAAGACATAAAGGGGAACTCCACCCGATTCTGGATTATAGGTAAAACAGAAGTTGAACCCACAGGTAATGATAAAACCTCTTTACTTTTTAGTGTTGCAGATAGACCTGGTGCTCTTTTTGATGTGCTTAAATGTTTTGCTGTAAGAAAGATAAACCTTACTAAAATAGAAAGTAGACCCTCTAAGGATGAACCATGGAAATATGTATTCTTTTTAGATTGTGAAGGACATATTAAAGATGAGAAGATACAGTCATGTTTAGAAGAAATGCAAAACTACTGTCTTCAGGTAATTTGGCTAGGATCTTATCCAAGGGGACAGAGATAAACTCTTTTCTTAGAAAATCTTGCTATTTTTGTGATTTAGAAAACATCCTTTATCTTTGTGAGTTGAATCTTATTGAAAAATTTAAACTTTCAGAAAGAGAAATTAATAGATTAATTTATAATGTATATGTTTTAAAAAGCAGTAAAATTTTTAAAAATGAGTTTGCCACTATTTTAAAAGGTGAATTATTACATGATTTACCCTCAAGAAGAAAGGATTTCTACTTTATCTGTCTTAATAAAAGCAAAATTTTTAACAGAAAAAACCCTTTTCTAAAAGAACTTTTGTTTTATATTTTAACTCACGAATTAATCCACCTTGTTAGATTTATAAGATATGAAAGTAATTTTTATTTAAAGTACAAATGGGAAGAAGAAAAAATAGTACATCAACTTACCAAAATAGCACTTAAAGATTTTACCTTTTTACCTTATATGAGAAAAGTTTTTCGTTATTTTGATAGAATTTATTCTTAAAATTCTAAGAGGAGGTGAGGGTATGCCAATTTATGAATATAAATGTAAAGGTTGCGGTAAACAATTTGAGGTATGGCAAAAGATTACTGAGGAGCCTTTAAAGGTTTGTAAAGATTGTGGTGGAGAATTAATAAAACTTATTAGTGAAAGTGGTTTTATTTTAAAAGGAACAGGATGGTATGTTACAGATTATGCAAGAAAAGAAATGGAAAAGAAGGAAAAACAAAAAAAAGAAAAAGAATCTGTAGAAAAAAATTAAAAAAGTGTTTTTAAAAATTACGGGAGGAGGAAATAAAAGTGAACAAATTTTTAATAATTGGAATATTTATAGGGGTTTTAATAGTTCACCATTCTAATATATTTGCAGCAAATGGAGAAAGAATATTTAAAGAATTAGGATGCAATGCCTGTCATAATCTAAAAGAGGATACTTTTGCTCCAGCTCTTAAGAGTATCTCAAAAGCTTATAAAAATAAAAAAGAAAGCCTTGTTAAATATTTAAAGGGAGAAGCTAAAGCTATAGTAGATCCAGATAGAGAAGATTTTATGAAGCCCTATATAAATCAAACTAAGAATTTAAAGAATAAAGATTTAGAAAAACTGGTAGATTATCTTTTATCTTCTTAAATTTTTTTAAAGGTAGTTTAATTTGATTTATGAAGATCTTATATATCTTTGGTTAGCCTTTGTCATTTATGAGTTTTTTCCTGCAGTCTCCTTTAAAATTTCTCCAGTTTTTCTTCTTTCCTTATTTTTCTTAAAAGAACTCACTTTTATTTCTTTGCTCTTAATAGTTAGAAAAAAATTTTATCAACTTAATTTAAGTATTCTTTTAGAAAAAATTTTTATAGCTTTGGTTTTTTTTCTCTTTGTTTTAGATCTGAGTTTTTTTAATTTGAAAACCTATTTAGATAAAATTTATTTTTCTTCACTTATAGGAATTTTGTGGTTTTTACATTATATGTTTTTAGTCAAATTTTTGCTTCTCAGATTTACCTTTAATTATTTAAAAATCCTTTTAGGTATTATTCTTCCTGTATTACTTTTAGTTATCTTTCAGGATATTTTTAATATATTTAATTTAAGCTTTCAGGGGGATATTATTCTTTTTTTAATTTTAGTCATTCTTTTTTCTCCCTTTTTAATGATTAAGATTTGGCCTGTAAAGTCTTTAGATGATCTTACCTTAAGGGAAATAATTTTTAATTTTTTAGAAAAAAATAGAGTTAAGATAAATGAGATTTATATTTTGGGGAACTTAGGTAAGAAATTTTATACAGCAGGTATTATAGGGTTTTTACCACCCTGTAAGTATTTATTTTTTTCTAACCCCCTTTTAGATATTCTTTCCCCAGAAGAGATTTTGGGGGTGGTTGCTCATGAAGTAGGACATCTTAAAAAAAGACACAATTTTTGGCTTCTATTATTACTTTTAAATCTACCTTTATTTCTTTTAACTATTACTATATTAATTTTTTTAATTGTCTATTATTTTTATCCCGATTTGATTAAATCTATAGAGGAAAGAAAAAGCCTACCTCTTTCAGGAGAAATAATTTTAGGGACAGGACTTATAGTTTTGGCTTTTATTTATATAAGATATATTTTTTCTTTCTTTTTGAGACAGTTTGAAAGGGAGGCAGATTTTTATTCAGCAATAATATTAAAAAGTTCCCAACCAATAATTTCAGCCTTATTCAAAATAGGAAAAATTACAGGACAATTGTATAAGAAAAGTTGGCATCATTATGGAATTTTTGAAAGAATTGAATTTCTAAATAAAGTTTTAACAGAAAAAGAATTTTTAGAAAAAAACAAAAAAAGATTTTTAAAGCTTCGCATATTTTTACTTATTTGGATAATTTTAAATTTAATGATAATTTTAGGAACTTTATATATGGAAAATATAATAAAAGAGTTAAAATGGCTTTTTTCTTGTGTTATTTGAAATTATTAATAAAATAAAATTAAAAATGTTAAGAGGAAAGTACAGAAAATACGAAATCCTTTATATCTATAGCTTTAAAAATTTTCATCCAGCTCTTAATGAACTTGAGGATGAAGATTTAATAGGGGTATGGGAAGAAGACGGAATAGGTATTCTCTTTTTTCATAAACCTAAGGATGATCTTGTAAAGGAATTAACCGAAAAATACGGACTTAAACTTGATTTTAAAGATGTGATGCCTTACGAAAGTTGGAATGAAAACAGAATACTTAAACCTTTTCAAGTAGGGCCTTACAAAATAGCTCCTCTTTGGTATGAAGGAGAATGGGATCTTATCTTTGATCCAAGTATAGTTTTTGGAGAAGGAACCCATCCTACAACCTCCATGATGCTTGAGCTTAGCTGGAAATTTTATCAAAGTTTTGGCAAACCAGAAAAGGTTCTTGATATAGGTTGTGGAACAGGTATTTTGACCCTCTTTTGGGCTAAACTTTCCGCAGAAGTTATTGCTGTGGACATAAATCCTCTGTGT
The DNA here is from genome assembly GCA_002877985.1 of Thermodesulfobacterium geofontis. Taxonomy (GTDB): domain Bacteria; phylum Desulfobacterota; class Thermodesulfobacteria; order Thermodesulfobacteriales; family Thermodesulfobacteriaceae; genus Thermodesulfobacterium; species Thermodesulfobacterium geofontis_A. The sequence continues at coordinate 4,329 of PNIK01000006.1, forward strand.
GTAAAAGTGACTAAGCATAATTTGGCTTTAAATAATCTTTCAGCAAAGGTTATTGAAGGGGATATAAAAAAACTTTTACCTATCTCCGCAAAATTAGTTTTAGCAAATCTCTATAAGGATCTATTAAAAGAGTTGTTTAATCTTTCTTCTTTTTGGAATTCCCGATTTTATTTAGTATCTGGATTTATGAGCAATATGGAAGAAGAACTTTTAAAAATTCTAAAAAATCGAGGAATAAAAATTATTTGGAGAGAGGAAAGAGAAGACTGGGTAAGTTTACTTTTGGAGAATGTAAGGGAGGAAGCTTGAAATGCTTTTAACTGTAGATATAGGAAATACTTCTACAGTTTGTGGGATCTTTGAAGAAAATGGTAATCTAATAGCTGTATTTAGTTTTAAAACCGAGATACCAGTTTCCTCCCATGAGGTTTTGGCAAAATTGAAAAATTTTCTTGATATATACCAGATAGCTTTAAAAGATATTAAGGGAGTTTGTATTTCTTGTGTGGTTCCTCCAGCACTACACTGGTGGGTTGAAATGGGAAAGAAATTACTGGTAAGGGAAGTATTAGTAGCAGATCATCAAACCGTTAAAATTCCTATAGATCTTTTATATCCCTGTGAAGTAGGTGGGGATAGACTTGTTAATGCCTTGGCAGGTTGGGAAAAATATAAAACATCTTTAATTATAGTTGATTTTGGAACAGCTATAACCTTCGATTGTGTCTCAGAGAATGGGGTTTATTTAGGAGGTGCTATAGCACCTGGTATTTTAATCTCAACAGAAGCTTTGTTTAAAAAAACTGCTAAACTACCAAAAATAGATCTTAGCAAACCTCCTTCTCAAGCAATAGGAAAGGACACTGTTTCAGCTCTACAAAGTGGTTTAATATATGGTTTTGTAGGATTAACAGACTATTTAGTAGAAAAACTCTCAGAAGAAATGGGAAAATCTCCCAAAATTATAGCTACAGGGGGACTTGCTAAATTTATAGCTCCTTATTCTAAAAAGATAGAAAAAATAGAACCAAATTTAACCTTAGAGGGACTTTATTATCTATGGAAAAAGAAATAAAAATAGCTATTTTTTCACCCTCCAGTTTTCCTTCTTTAAGAGCCTATCAAAGAGGAATTAATATTTTAAGAAAAAATAATATACCCTTTAAATCTTTTGTTGATTTTTCAAATTCCTCTTCCGCCTTCAAAGCATTTTTGTTTTATGAATTAATTACCAACCAGGATTATAATTTTATTTGGGCGGTAAGAGGAGGATTTGGAGCTATAAAACTAATCCCTTATTTAGAAGAAATTTTTTCCGAAAATATAAAAATAAATATTTATTCTTCTTTAATTGGATTTAGTGATATTACGGTTTTGCATTTGTATTTTTATAAAAAATTTAAAAAAAGGGGACTCCATGCTCCTATGATTGTTAATTTACCAGAATTGAGTAATGAAAATTTAAAAAATTTATTTGAGGTAATACTAAAAAATAAAGACATAAACTTGGAAGGATTAGCTTATCAAGAGGGAGAAGAAGAAGGAATCCTTTTAGGAGGGAATTTGATTACCTTAGCAAGCCTTTGCGGGACCCCCTATTTGCCTTCGGAAAATTTTATAATTTTAATGATAGAAGAAACTAAAGAAAAAATATATAGAGCAGAAAGGGCATTTTTACAGGTACTTTTTACTTTAGGAATTGAAAAAATAAAAGGTTTAGTTATAGGAGATTTGGGGGAAATTGATCCTATAAAATTTTTAGAAGGAATAAAAGAATTTTTACCCCAAAAAATACCCATTGGTTATGCTTTCTCTTTCGGGCATATAAAAAATAATTTGCCCTTGATAATTGGAGAAAAAGCTTACTTAGTAGTGAATGACGGTAAAGCAAAGCTATTTCAGAAAAATTTGGGATTTTAGATAAGGCAATATAGGAGGTGAGAAGAAATGAACTTTGATGAAGATATTTTAAAAGATTTTTTAGTGGAAGCTAAAGAAAGTATAGCCAATTTGGAAGATGGATTTGTTGAATTAGAAAAAGATAAGAAAAATGCCGAAATCTTGAGATCCCTTTTTAGAATTATGCATTCCTTAAAGGGAGCTGCTGGATTTTTTGGTTTCAAAACTTTAGAAAGCATAGCTCATTTTTCTGAAGATATTCTTTCCAAACTAAGGGATGGTTTAATAGAACCTGAAGAAGAAATTATAGATATTTTGTTAAAGGCGGTAGATTACATAAAGTACATTATCAATTATATAGAAGAAAATAAATCCGAACCTGTAGAAGACAAAATTTTAAATTTTCTGGTAGAATTATCCAATTTTAATGAAAAACTTAAGAAAAGGATTAAAGAAAAACCAGAAGAAAAAAAGCCAGAAGAAATAAAAGTAGAGGAAAAAAGAGAAGAAATTAAAGAGGAGATTAAGGAAGAAAAAGAAATTAAGCCTGTTGAAACGATTAAAAAAGAGAAAGAAGAAGCTGTGACTACACCTCAGGTAGAACTTGTAGAAACTCACATAAAGGTTGATGTGAGACTTCTTGATCAATTAATGAATCTTGCTGGAGAGCTTGTTCTGGCAAGAAATAGAGTGGTACAGCTTTCTCAAAAGATAATGGATGAAGAACTTATAAGAAGTGTTCAGGTACTTTCTATGATTACCACAGAGATGCAAGAAACTATAATGAAAACAAGAATGCAACCTATCGGGATGGTCTTTAATAAATTCCCAAGAATTGTAAGAGACCTTGCAAAAGTCTTAGGTAAAAAAGTAAATCTTCATCTTGAAGGAACAGAAACTGAGCTTGATAGATCCATTATTGAAGCAATAAAGGATCCACTTACACATCTTGTGAGGAATGCTATAGATCATGGCATTGAACCTCCAGAAGAGAGAATTGAACTCGGTAAACCTCCGGAAGGCAATCTCGTTCTCAGAGCCTATCAGGAAGGAGGTCAGGTAGTTATAGAAATTGAGGATGATGGAAGGGGTATAGATATTGAAAAAATAAGAAGAAAGGCTGTTGAAAAAGGTTTTATGACCTTTGAGGAAGCTGAAAGAGCTTCTGAGAAGGAGTTATTAAATCTTATTTTCAAACCAGGATTTTCCACTGCTGAAACAGTTACCCAGCTTTCCGGACGCGGAGTAGGAATGGATGTAGTTAAAGCTAACATAGAAAAACTCGGCGGTTCCATAGAGATTAATACCATTCATAGTAAAGGAACAACTATTAAAATAAAAATTCCTCTTACCCTTGCTATTATACCTGCACTAATAGTTACTTCTGGAGAATATCGCTATGCCATTCCTCAAGTCAATCTTAAAGAGCTCGTTAATGTTGATCCAGAAAAAGACCTTCTTAAAGTAGGGAATACAGAATTTTATAGACTTAGAGGAGAAATAATACCAGTATTAAGATTGTCAGAGATCTTAAGAGAGAATGGAAAAACTGAAGAGCAAAGAAATTTGGTTATTTTAAATACAGGAGAGAGATTTATAGGTCTTTTGGTGGATAAAATATTTGCTTCTGAAGAAATTGTAGTCAAACCTCTTGGAAGGTGGTTTAAAAATATTCCCATTTATTCAGGAGCAACTATAATGGGAGATGGAAAACTTGCTCTTATACTTGATGTAATAGGACTTTCTCAGTTTGTGGGAATAAGTATTGAAGAAGTAGAAAAAAGATATGAAACTGCTACAGTAAAGATAAAAACTTCTGCTGAAGAGACCGTATTTTTACTTCTTTTTGAAGTTGGGAAAGATAGACTTGCACTTCCCATAGCTCTTATTTCAAGGCTTGATAAGATAAAGGCACAAGATATTCAGTTCTCAGGAGGAAAGGAAATAATTATTTATAAAGATGAGGTAATTCCTATTATAAGATTAGAAAATTATCTACCTTTACAGGGTATTTCTGAACAAGAAGAATATAATGTTTTATTTTTTACAGAAAGAAATAAAACTTGTGGAATCCTCTGTTCTAAGATAATAGAAACTTTAGAAACCACGCTGGAAGTAGAAGAGGGTGTTTATACCCATCCCGGGATTTTAGGACATAGAGTTATTGATGGGAAAACAGTCCTTTTTATTGATATCTATAAAATAATTGAAATGTATGATCCAGAATGGTTTATTGTGAGAAGAAAAAAAGAGGAAAAGGTTAAAAAGATACTTCTTGCTGAAGATTCACCATTTTTCAGAGGAATGATTAAAAATTACTTAGAGGGAGCAGGATATGAAGTGGAAACTGTTGAAAATGGAAAAGAAGCCCTAAATAAACTTCTGAGTGGAACTAAGTTTGATTTGATTATTACAGATCTGGAAATGCCAGAAATGGACGGCTTTGAACTTATAAAAGAGGTAAGGTCAAATCCAGACTATAAAAATCTTCCTATAATTGTAGTTACCTCACTTGCAGGAGAAGATGTAAGAAGAAAAGTGTTTGAGATTGGCGCTAATAGCTATGGATTAAAGCTAAATAGAGAAAAACTATTAGAAGAGGTAGAAAGTTTTTTAAGTTAAAGTTTTATAAAATGATAAAAAGGAGGCAAAAAACATGGAATTAGCTAAAAAAGAAGAATTTATAATAGAAAAAAAAGAAAAGGGAACAATTGCAGTTAGTAATACTATAACTGTAGTAACCTTTTACATGGGTGATTTTTTATTTGGCATTCCTGCAGATAAGGTTATGGAAATAAATAAAGAGATAGATATTACTCCTGTTCCTCTTTCAGATGAGCATATACTCGGAATAATGAATTTGAGGGGGCAAATTATAACAGTTATGGATCTTGCAAAAAAATTAAAAATTGACTTAAGAGTTACTCCAAAACTTAATTTAATAGTTAAGGATGAGGGAGAAGCACCGGTTTCTTTTGTAATAGAAGAAATAGGTGATATTTTAGAAATTTCTCCTGCCAGATTAGAAAAGCCACCAGAAAAGTTAGAGGGTATTGCCAAGGAATATATTAAAAATGTTTATCAACTTCCTGATAAATTACTTCTTATTCTTGATTTAGAAAAGATTATCCAGGAGTAAAAGTAAGAATATATTTTGACAAGGGGGTGCATTATGTTTAAAAACTGGAGTATTGCTAAAAAACTTATTTTTGGTTTTGTAGTGATAATCTTTGTAGTAGCTATAGTTTCATTTAATACCCTTTACAGCCTTTATAGAATAAGCGAAGACGTGAAAGATTTAGAAGAAAGGATAGCTAAAATTAACAAAAATAGTGATATAAATGAAATAGTTCTTACAAATATTCAGTTAAATATAAATAGAATGCTTCTTACACAGGATCTAGAAAAGAGAAACCAAATTTATAAAAAAATTCTTGAAGCAAGAAAGGCATACCAGGAACATATTGAATTTTTAAAAAAGATTACAAGATCTGAAGAAGGAAAAAGAAAGCTAAATGAAGCTTTAAATTCTGTTTTTGCCTTAAGAGAGAGCAATAATAAAGTTATTGAGCTTGCTTTAGCAGGAAGAACTCAGGAAGCTTCTTACATTTATGAAGTAGAAGTTGAACCTAAGCTTAAGGCTATGCACAAAGCACTTGATGAATTAAGAGATTTTTATAGTAAAGAGGCAGATACGAGAGTCAAAGAAGTCATAAATTACGTAAAAAGAGAAATAATAATTCTTTTAGTCTTTGGAGCTGTTTTTATTTTGGTTTCTTTATTTGTAATTACAAGTGTTACAAGGGCTGTAAGAAATCCAATTGATAGATTAAGGCAGGCTCTTGACAAAGTCAAAGAGGGAGATCTTTCTGTTGATGTTAACATTGCCTCTAATGACGAAATAGGAATTATGGCAAGGGATCTTGTTGAAGCTCTTTCATCAATGAGGGCACTTATAGAAGAGGTAAAACATACATCTACCTCTTTAGCAAGTTCAAGTGAGGAACTTTCTGCTATAACCAAACAATTTAGTGTAAGTATAGAAATTCAGGTGGAAAAATCAACACAAATTGCCAGTGCTGCAGAAGAGATGAGTACAACTGTAGTTGATATAGCAAAGAACACCACAAACATTCTTGAGGAAAGTAAAAAGACAGTTGAGATAGCAAGAAATGGAGAAAATTATACTTTGAAAACCGCAAGTGAAGTAAGAGTAATTAAGCAAACAGCAGAAAAATTGAAAGAAGTAATGACGTCCTTGGAAGACAAAACAAAAGCTATAGAATCTGTTGTTGAATTTATAAAAGATATAGCAGAACAAACCAATTTACTTGCCCTTAATGCAACCATTGAAGCAGCACGTGCAGGAGAACATGGTAGGTCCTTTGCAGTTGTTGCTGGTGAAATCAGAAAGCTTGCAGAAAGAACAGGTAAATCAACAGAAGAAATAGCTGAAACAATAAAAGAAATAAGAAAAGCAGTAGAAGATGTAAAGAAAGAAGTTGAAGAAATATTACAAAAGGTTGAAACAGGGGTAAAATTATCTGGAGAAGCAGCGGATATATTAAATAAGATTGCTACTGCTTCGGAAAAACTTCAGGAGATGATACAGAATATAGCTTCTGCAACAGAGGAAATGAGTGTTACTTCAGAAACTGTAGCAAAGGATATAGGAAGCGTAGCCAATGCCGCCAAAGACCTTAAGGTTGGTGTAGAACAGGTAGCAGCAACCGCAGAAGAAGTGGCTAAACTAGGAATAGAGCTTAAAAAGGTAGTTGAAAAATTTAAAATTTAAAACTTAAAATATTTAATTTACGGGAGGTGAAAAATGCAGGCTTCATCTGTCTCAGAATATATCAAAAAGGCTGTGGAAGAGGTTGTAGGTACCTATTTATCCAAAAAACCTATTTTAAAAGATACAAAAGTTAAAAGAGAAAATACAGGACTTAAAGACATTTCTGTGGTTATAGGACTTGCTTCTGAAAAACTTGAAGGAGTTTTTATTGTAAGTTATGATAAAAGGATAATTTTTGATTTTATGAAAAATGTTCTCGGGGAAGAAACAAACGAAATTAATAAAGATGTTATTGATGCAAGTGGTGAGCTTACCAATCAGATATGCGGGGTCTTTAGAAGAGAATTTGAAAAAACTGGTATAACTTTGCAGGGTTCAACTCCCTCTATAGTTACAGGTGAGAATCATAAAATAGAGATTCCAAGTAAAATCCCAAGAATGGTTTTTTTATATCAGGTAGATGAAAATAAAGATTTGATGATAGAATTTGGTTTAATTAAAAAATAATTTGATGCTTATAAATATTTTAGCTAAAAAGTCTCCTTTAACCTTTGAAGAATATATGGAACTTTCTCTTTATCATTCTAAATATGGCTATTATGCTCGAGGTAGTCTTCCTGGTAAGAAGGGTGATTATATAACTTCACCTTGTGTTCATAAAATTTTTGGAGCAAGTTTGGCAAGACAAATTATTGAAATATATGAAATTTTAAAAGATAAAAAAGATTTTTTGATTGTTGAAGCTGGAGCAGGGCAAGGGTTTTTGGCAAGGGATATTTTAGAATATTCTGAAAAAAAGGGTTATAATTTTAATTATTTAATAATAGAACCTTTTCCATCTATAAGAAAAATTCAAGAAGAAACCTTAAACAATTTTAAGAAAAAAATAATCTGGGTAGAAAGTTTAGAAAAATTACCAGAGTTTAGAGGTGTTTTTTTGTCTAATGAACTTTTTGATTCCTTCCCTGTAAAATTAATCGAAAAAAAGGAAGGTAAAGTATACGAAGTATGGATAAAGGTAAAAAGCAATGGAGTAATTAGAGAAATTTTAAAAGATATAGAAGATAAAAAAATTTTTGAGATAATAGAGCCTTACCATCCTTTCTGGAAAGAAGGCTATAGAACTGAGGTTTGTTTAAGAATAGAAAAATTTTATAAAATTCTTTCAGAAAAAATGAAAGAAGGCTTTATTATAACCATAGATTATGGCTTTCCGAGACAGGACTATTATTCTCCAGAGAGGTTTAGAGGGACACTTCTTTGTTATTATGAACATAAAGTTATAGAGAATCCTTATTTTAAATCAGGAGAAACTGATATAACTTCTCATGTAGATTTTACTTTACTTAGAGAGCTAGGAGAAAAACACGGTTTTTTAAATTTAGGATTTACTCAACAGGGTTCATTTTTAGTGGCTCTTGGAATAAATGAGGTTTTTTTTGAGATTTCTGAAAGAACTTGGAAAGATAAAGAAGCCTTAAAATTTTTGATATTTCCAGAAGGGCTTGGTACTTCCCACTGGGTTCTTGTTCAGGCAAAATTAAAGAAAAAACTTGAAGAAAACTTAAGGGGTTTCTCCTTAAACAATCGCATTTATTTGCTTTACAAATAGTTAATGAACAAATTAAAAGATATAGCCTCAAAAATAGATTATACCTATTTAAAACCAGCAGGAACTTATAAAGAATTTGAAAATTTTTTGACAAAAGCAAAAGAATATCCTTTTAGAAGTATATGTATCTCTCCTTCTTTGATTTCCTATCTTAAGGAAAATTTTAAAGATTTAAGTTTAAAAATCACTTCTATAGCAGGATTTCCTTTAGGTTTTTCTCTTACTGAAACAAAGCTGGCAGAAATTGAAAATCTTTTAAAACTTGGGGTTGATGAAATAGATTTTGTAATAAATCTGATATGGCTAAAATCTAAAGATTATAAAAAACTTGAAAGAGAGCTTTTTAATATTAGAAATCTTGCTCAAGATAAAATTTTAAAAGGTATTATAGAGATTGCATATTTAAGTAAAGAGGAAATTAAGAATGCAGTTGAAGTTTTTATTTTTACAGGGATAGATTTTATTAAAACCTCAACAGGTTTTGCAGAAAGAGGAACAACTTTAGAGGATATAAAAGTTATTAAAAAATTTTCTAAAGGAAGAATTAAAATTAAAGCCTCTGGAGGGATAAGAACTTTAAAGGATACTTTAAATTTTTTATCTGCAGGAGCTGATGTTATTGGTACAAGCAGTGGTTACGAGATTATTAAGGAATTGGAAAGAAATTTAAATGGAGAGTTAGAAGAAGAGATTGAAGTTTATGTGGATGGTTGTTCCCTTGGTAATCCAGGTCCTGGAGGTTGGGCTGTTTTGATAAAAAAAGAGGAAGAAAAGGTTCTAAGCGGAGGGGAGCCCTTTACTACCAATAATCAGATGGAACTTAAAGCAGTTATTTCAGCCCTTTCATACTTTAAAGAACCTAAAAAAATAAAAATCTATACGGATTCAGAATATGTGATTAAAGGTATTACAGAGTGGCTGCCTAAGTGGAAAAAAAGAGGTTATATAACTTCAGAAGGCAAACCTGTTAAAAATAAAGAACTCTGGGAAAAATTAGAAAAACTGGTTGCTTTTCATAAAATAAATTGGGAAAAGGTGAAAGCTCATAGCGGACATCCGTACAATGAAAGGGTTGATAAAATAGCTAAGGAGAGTGCAGAAAAATGGAAAAAAAGTTTTTAGTTGGAATTACAGGAGCAAGCGGTGCTATATATGCTTATTATTTTTTAAAGGAATTAAAAAAACTCAAAATTCCAACAGAAGTGATTATTACAAGAGCAGGGGAGATGGTTTGGAACTATGAGTTAGAAAAATCGGTTGAAGAAATTTTAAACTTTGCAGAAAGACTTTACAAAGAAGATGAAATATACTCTCCCCCTGCAAGTGGTTCAAGTAATTATTCTGGAATGATTATTATTCCTTGCACTATGGGAACACTTTCTGCTATTGCCTGTGGTAGTGCAAGAAACCTTTTACAAAGAGCTGCGGATGTCATGTTAAAAGAAAGAAAACCCCTTATTCTTATTATAAGAGAAACTCCATTTAATTTAATTCATATAAAAAATATGGAAATTTGCAGTAAAGCTGGTGCGGTAATATTCCCTGCTATGCCAGGTTTCTATCATAAGCCAAAAAGTTTAGAAGAACTGGTTATCCAGTTTGTAAAAAGAATTCTTCAGTTTTTAGGGTTTAATCAAGAGGGTTTAAAAACCTGGGAAGAAATAGTATTAGAATGAAAGAGAATAACAAAATTAATGAACCTGCAATTCCCAAAATATTACCATATTTTATAAAATGAGTTCTGTAATAAAGAAGTTTTATCTTTCCATAAACAATTTCTTCCTTTTCAAGCTGAGTCATTTTTAATATTCTCCCAGTAGGATCAATTATTCCTGTTATTCCGGTATTGGCAACCTGAATAGTATATCTTCTTGCTTCAACTGCCCTTACTATTGCCATTTGAAAATGTTGATAGGGAGCTGAAGTTTTATCGAACCAGGCGTCATTTGTAGCAATAAAAATTAACCGAGGATCTTCTTTTAGTCTTTTTCTTAAAATCTCGGAAAAGGCACTTTCAAAACAAATAAGAGGAGTTATTTTTATAATTTCCTTTTTTACTGGAACTATAAGATTTTTGGAAAATCCAGGTTTTACAATTCCCAGTCCCACGGTAATTTTTCTTAAAAAAGAAAAATATTTTTCTAAGGGAACATATTCTCCAAAGGGAACAAGTTTTTCCTTATCATAAAGATCTACAAAATCTTTTCCATCCCAAACTATTAAACTATTATAAACAAAAGGATTCCCATTTTTATGTTTGAGTCTAAAAGTACCGAAAACTAAAACTGGTAAATGATTGAGTTTTTTAGACTCTAAAGTTAATTCATCTAAAAAGTTTAAAAGCTTTAAAGTTGGTTCTTTTTCATTAGGAAAAAAGAAGGGAAAAGAGGTTTCAGGAAAAAAAATAAGGTCAGGTTTATCTTTTAAAGCGAAAAGAGCTAAATTTTTATAAACTTTAAGAGAATATTCAATTTCATGAATTTCTTTCATTTCTTGAGGTATATTTCCTTGAAGAAGAGAAACTTTTATAACAGTATTTTCTTTAGAAATAATATTTTCCCAAAAATTCTCTTGATAAATTCCATAACTCAAGAGTGAAATAAAAATGATAAGAAAGAAAAAGTTGTTAATTAAAAAATTTAGATTTAAAAAAGATCTCAAAGAAAAATAAAAGGAATATAACAAATAAAAAACATAATAGTTTATCAGAGCAATAATAAAGGATAAACCCCATATTCCCCATATGTCAGCTGATTGTAATAAAAGAGAAAAATTACTTAAAATATAACCTATCTGTCCCCAGGTAAATCCTGTTAATAATATCCCTCTTAAATATTCCATACCAACAAAGGCTAAGCTAAAAAATAGTCCTTTTATAAAATTAGGGGATTTAAATATTTTTAGCTTGAAGTTGGTATAAAAAAGAAAAACATAATATAAAGCTAAATAAGAAGATAGAAGAATTAAAAGAAAGATAGAAATAGTTGGGAAAAGATTTCCATATTTAGTTAAGGTATACACTAACCAATAAAGAAGGGTTGAGAAATGAACAACTCCGAAAATAAAAGAGGAGATTATTACAGTTTTACTTTCTTTCATAAAAGTAAAACTAAAAAACATGGGAACAAAAGAAAAGAAGCCAATAATCCAAAGATTCCATTTAGGAAAGGAAAGAGTTAATAAAAAAGCTGAAAAGATAGATCCTATTAAATTAACATAAGTTCTCACTTTTCTGTAGAGGGCGAAATTCTTATTTTAACAATTTCTATTTTTCTTTCATCGGCTTTGACAATTTCAATTTCTAAGGGGTCTATTTTTATTTTTTCTCCTTTTTTAGGAATTCTTTTTAGATGATTTATAATTAATCCTGAAATTGTTTCAAAATCTCCCTTAGGTAGCTTAATTTTTAGACATTCTTCCAATTCTCTAAGTTTAAAAGTTCCTGGCAGAATCATCCATCCTTCTTGATCAGGGTGGGGACATTGAAGTTCAGTTTTTAGAAGCTCATTGAAAATATCCTTTAATCTAACAATTCCTGTTAATTCTGAATGCTCATCTACAACAAAAGCAATTTCTAACTTTTTTTCTGTAAATTTTTCTAAAGCAGAAACCAAGGATATATTTTCTGGAATTATTAAGGGTGGTTTTATAAAATCTTGCCAATTAAAATCTTCTTTATCAAAACCTTTTAATAGGTTTTTAAGAGAAATATATCCTGAAAAATTGTCCAAGGTCTCTTTATAGACAGGATAAAAATAGTGAGATCTTTGCATTATAACTTTTTTAATTTCCTGCCAAGGTAGAGAAATTTCAAGACCTGTTAATATATTTCTTGGAATTACAATATCTCTAACTTCTAAACTTTTAAGGCTAAAAAAAGCTAAAAGAAGCTTTTCTTCAAATTCGCTTAAAATCCTCTCTTCTTTGAAATCCTTCAGAACCTCTTTTATCTCTTCTTCAATCTCAGAAAAATCTTTTGGTTTTTTCTTAAAAAAGGACCTTATAAATTCCAATATTGAACTGCTATCCATAAAAGAAAGTGTAATTTTTTTCCAAATAGGTTACATAATTTTTAACTGCTTCCTCCAGTTCCCACATGGGTTTATTATAACCTGCTTTTTTAAGTTTGGTAATATCTGCTTGGGTAAAATATTGATATTGCTTTTTTAATTCTTCTGGCATTTCTACATATTCAATGTGAGGAGGAATGTTAAGAGCCGAAAAGATTGCCAAAACAAGGTCTTTAAAAGACTTAGCCTTTCCTGTGCCCACATTAAAAATACCTTTAATATGGGGATTTTCTAAGAAAAATAAAGTGACTTCTACAGCGTCTTTTACATAAATAAAATCTCTTAGCTGTTCTCCATCTTTGTAATTGGGATGATAGGATTTAAATAATTTTACTTTTCCCTCTTTTTTTATTTGTTCGTAGGCTTTAATAACTACACTTCTCATTTCACCTTTGTGAAACTCCCTTTCTCCAAAAACATTAAAATATTTTAAGCCTACAACCTTGTTTAAGAGTCCATTGTGATAAAGCCACAGATCAAAAAGGTGTTTTGAAAAGCCATAGGGGTTTAATGGTTTAAGTTTAGGGAGTAAAGTTTCTTCATCAGAAAATCCTAAGGAACCATCCCCGTATGTTGCAGCAGAGGATGCATAAATAAAGGTTATTTCATTTTCTAGAGCAAAAAGAGCCAATCTTTGAGAATATTTGTAGTTATTTAAGTATAGATAATGTAAGTTTTTTATAGTAGTATCGCTACATGCACCAAGATGTATTATAGCTGAAATTTCTTTAAAGTGTCCCTCTTCAATTTTTTCCAAAAATTCATATTTATCTATATAATCCAAAAATTTTAAATCCAACAAATTTTTCCACTTAATACCTTCTTTTAAATGATCTACAATAATAATTCTGTCTTCACCTTTCTGATTAAGAGCTTTTACTAAGTTTGAACCTATAAAACCTGCGCCTCCTGTAACTACTATCTTAGGTTTTTTCATAACTTATAATTCTTATAACAAAATTTAATAAAATGTTTCTATACCATCTTTTCACAAAAAATCAACTTTAAACCAATTCTACCACTTCCGAAGTGGTAGATATTATAATAATTCTAAATTAGATTTTTAAATGAATTAAATCATTTTTTATTTAAAAAATCTATTTGACTTTTGATAAATAATTAATTATCTTTGTTTAAAAACTGCGGAGGGATTAGCATGGGTGATAAACTCCAGTTAAAGGAGGAATCTAAAGAAAATAAATATATTAGTAGATTTTTTCCGGAATATGTAAGAGATGTAGTAGAGGACCCAGGGATTGATGAAAAAATAAAAAATTTAACTTCTGAAAAGATAGAAAAAACTATTAATATGGTTTTGGATAGACTTTCTGTAAGAGCAAAGGCTTCTATAAAGACCTGTATGCATTGTGGTCTCTGTTCAGATGCCTGTCATCATTACCTCTCTAATGATAGAGATCCTACCTATGCTCCGGTTAGCAAAGTTAAAATGACCATTTGGGAAATGTTAGAGAGAAAGGGCAGGGTGTCTTCAGAATTTATTAAGCAATGCGCAAGGATTGCCTTTACTGAGTGTAATATGTGTCACAGGTGTAGTCTGTATTGTCCCTTTGGTATAGACATAGCAAATCTTATAGGAATAGTAAGAAGAATTTGTTTTTTACTCGGAGTTGTTCCCTATATTTTGATGGATTATGAATACAGTTTAGCTGCTACTTTAACTCAACTCTGGATTCCTCAAAGCGATTGGATTGATGCCCTTCAATGGATGGAAGAAGAGGGAGCTTCAGAAATAGAAAATTTTTACATTCCTTTTAATAAAGAAGGGATTGATGTATTATTTGTAACTTTAGGAACCGAACCCGCAAGAGCTCCTCAATATATTCAGATCATAGGGAAAATAATGTACTATAGTGGAACAAATTGGAGCTATTCTTTAAAGGATTATGCCAATATGTCAATGTTTGTTCAGGATTATTTTACTATGCAAAGAATTGTAAGAGAGGTTTTTGAAGAAGCTATTAAGTTAAGGGCTAAAAGAATAGTGGTAACTGAATGTGGACACGCTACCTTTGCACTTTGTAAAGCTGCACCACCTTTACTTGGTTATAAAGATCTACCCTTTGAAATTTTACATGCTACAGAGTTTTATTATGAACTGTTAAAAACAGGGAAACTAAGAATAAAGAAAAAAATAAAAGAACCGGTAACTTTGCATGATCCCTGTAACTTGGTAGAGAAAAGGGAGCAGGTGATAAGTTAAGAGAATTGATGGAAATGATGTGTGAAGATTTTAGAGAAATGTATCCCAATAGAGAACATAATTTTTGTTGTAATGCAGGAGGTGGCATAATAGCTGCTGGTCCTCTCTGGAAAAAAATAAGAGTACAAAATAATAAAATTAAAGCAGAACAAATAAAAGAAACAGGAGCAAAAATAGTAATTGCTCCTTGTCACAATTGTCATGTAGGAATTCACGATATAGTTCATGCATATGGACTGGATGTAAAAGTAAAATTCATGTGGGACATTCTCCTTGAAACTACAGAAATATCTTAATTAATTAAATAAATTCTAAATTAGTTTAGATAAATTTTTTACTTGTTGACGAATGGAGATAATAGTATTATTTTAAATAAGTCTTCTTTTGATAAATAATTTACAGGAGGATAAAACCATGCCTATATTTGAATTTCAATGTGAAGAATGCGGAGAAATTTTTGAAGAACTAATTCTTGGGAATACTGATGAAGAAATCCTTTGCAAGAAATGTAAAAGCCCAAAAGTTAAAAAATTAATTTCTCAAGTAGCCTTTAAATCAGGTAGTAAATTTGTCAGCTCCTTGGGTTCAGTTTGTTCAACCTGTAAAGGTGGTACCTGCAGCAGTTGTCATTAAAATTTAAAATGACTATCAGAGTAGGAACTAGAGGAAGCAAATTAGCCTTAGCCCAAACTGATTGGGTAATTTTACAATTAAAAGGTTTTTATCCAGAATGGGAGTTTGAAAAAGTAATCATAAAAACAAAAGGAGACAAAATTTTAGATGCGCCATTAAGTAAAATAGGAGGAAAGGGACTCTTTGTAAAAGAGATAGAAGAGGCTTTAATAAGAGGTGAAATAGATTTTGCAGTACACAGTATGAAAGATGTACCTTCTATAATTCCAGAAGAGCTTGAAATAGCCTGTATTCCTGAAAGAGAGTCTCCCTTCGATGTATGGATTTCAGATTATGAAAACTTTTTTGAGCTTCCTTCTTATTCAAAAGTTGGAACAAGCAGTTTGAGAAGACTTTCTCAATTAAAAAAACTTAGAAAGGATTTAGAAATTTTACCTTTAAGAGGAAATGTGGATACCCGTTTGAGAAAGTGGAAAGAAGGTGAGTTTGAAGGTATTATTCTTGCTGAGGCTGGATTGAAAAGATTGGGGATAGAGATTAATTACAGAAGATTTACTGTAGATGAGATGATTCCTGCTGTGGGACAAGGTGCACTTGGAATTGAAATAAAAAAGGATAATAAAAAAATTAAGGAAATACTAAAAAATATACATTCTATAAAAACAGAAATTTGTATAAGAGCAGAAAGAACATTTTTAAGAATCTTAGAGGGAGGATGCCAGGTGCCTTTAGGTGCCTATTCCTGGATTGAGAATTCCAAACTTTTTATAATAGGATTTATAAGCGATTTAGAGGGAGAAAGATTTTATAAATTTAAGGAAGAAGGAAGTATTTCTGAGCCAGAAAGGTTAGGAGAGAAACTTGCCAGAAAGCTTTTAAAAGCAGGAGGAGAAGAAATTTTAAGAGAAATTTATGAAAAAAGATAAGGTGAAAGTAGGAAAAGTTTATTTAG
>PNIK01000033.1 GCA_002877985.1 Thermodesulfobacterium geofontis
TGTAAATCCCTTTTTCCTCATCTTTTACCCCCCTTATTTAAATTTTTTAACCCTTTTTATATCATCCACTTTATTCAAGTTTTTTTCTATTTAAAATTAAAAAATCAAGCAATTTTAATTTTATCTAAATATTTTAAAAAATCAAGTATTTCTGGTTCAACAATTTGAGACTTTTAAAACATTTTCTTTTAATATTCCTTTTTCTTTTAGATATTTTATAATTCTTCCTATGGTTGAAGTAGATGGTGGAGGCAGGTTTTTCTCTTTGCAAAATTTATCACAGAGGGCTTTAAGAATTTCTTTTCCAGCATGAGGATGAGTTTTTCTGTATTCCAAAATGAAATTTACTATCTCTGGATACCATTTTTTCTTTCTTTTTACCACCCAGATTTTTGGAATTAAAGCCTCAGGCCCTCCTCCTTTCCACAGTCTTTTCCACCTATAAATGGTAGCCCTTGAAACCTTAAAAGTATCTATGGTCAATTTTGTTCCGTATTTTTCGTGAAAATTAATAACCTTTAACCTAAAAAGAAGAGCTTCTTTTAATTTCTGATTCTCTATAGCTTCAATTATCTCTTCTTTATTTTGATAATTGGTTTTTCTTACCCTTAAAATTATTCCAATTTTCTTTCTATCTTTTCTAAATCTTTTTGAACTTTTCTTTCGCATAAACAACCGGTTTACTACTATAATTTTTAAATTTTAATATCGGCACTTTTCTTCAAAACTTTAATCTTTATTTCCTTATTCTCTTTTTACATTACACATTTTGCTACTTCGGAAGTGGTATGGTGGTTTATGGTTGCATAATTGGAATTGTAATTTAAACTAAGTTAAAAAGTATGGCATATAAATGGCTTCCGCCATCAAAGATGCACAAACCACTTTGGGAGGGAAAAATGGTTGAAAAAATAGAATTAGAAAACGGACTCACCTTAGAAATTTGGAATTATTCTCGCAAACTTGCAGGAGATCGCTGGTTAGTTGGTTTTCTTGCTCAAATTGGAATTACACCCTCTGAAAGTGACTTTTCAAACTCTGAATACTACAAAAAATTTTTAGAAAAAACTGATGGTAAAGTCTATTATCGCTATAGAAAAGAAAGACACTTTGTTCCTGAAGATTCGGTTGCAACCATATACTCAAACATAAAAGAAAACTTCCTAAAGGCAGCACTTCCATATCTTTCCCATCCAGATTTCAAAGAAAGACTTCTTAAACATGAGGTTAAACAGTTTGAAAAGCAGATAGATTGGGAAGAAGAAATTAAAAGAAAAGATGAAGAAACAGAAAAGCTTGAAGAAATTTGGAAAGATAAAAAGATTTTCTAAATAATTTAGAAGGCTTTAAAAAATGGACACACTTAAAAATCTTATTAAAAAAAATGATTCAAAAATACTTTTGATCGTGCTTGATGGGATAGGAGATTTACCTCTAAAAGATGGGAAAACACCCCTTGAAACTGCCAAAACTCCAAATCTTGATACCTTAGCCAAAAAGTCTGCTCTGGGACTTCATATTCCAGTTGATTACGGAATTACTCCTGGAAGCGGTCCAGGTCATCTTGGCATTTTCGGGTATGATCCCTTAAAAATAAACATAGGAAGAGGAGTTCTTGAAGCTTTAGGAGCAGGATTTGAGCTTAAAGAAACAGATGTTGCTATAAGAGGAAATTTTGCCACTGTGAAATACGAAAACGGAATTCCTATTGTTGTTGACAGAAGGGCAGGACGCATTCCTACAGAAGAAAACAAAAGACTTATAAAAAATCTTTCTGAAAATATTTCCCAAATAGAGGATGCTCAAATAATTCTCAAATCTGGAATGGAACACAGATTTGTTGCTGTTTTTAGATTTCCTCACCTGGTCTCTTCAGAAGTTGAAACCATAAATGATACAGATCCTCAGGCGATAGGTAAGCCACCCCTTAAGCCTTTAGGTAAAGGAGAGATGGCCGAAAAGGTTTCAAGAATTGCGGAAATTTTTTCTCAAAAAGTGGCAGAACTTTTAAAAAATGAGCCAAAAGCAAACTATGTTCTTTTGAGAGGGTTTTCGGTAAAGCCTAATCTTGAAACCTTTGAAGAAAGGTTTGGGTTAAAAGCAGGATGCATTGCTACTTATCCCATGTATAAAGGTCTTGCAAGTCTTGTTGGAATGAAAATAATTGATTTTGAGGGAATGGATATAAAAGATGAAATAAAAACTTTAAAAAGAGAATGGCAAAATTTTGATTTTATTTTTTTACATATTAAAAAAACAGATTCATCTGGGGAGGACGGAAATTTTGATATGAAAACCAAAATTATAGAAGAATTTGATAGTTTTTTACCTGAAATTTTAGCCCTCAATCCCTCTGTTCTTTGCATTACAGGAGACCATTCAACTCCCTGTCTTTTAAAAGCCCATTCCTGGCATCCAGTTCCTGTTTTAATTTATTCTCCCTATGTTCTTGGAAATACATCAATTAGATTTACAGAAAGAGAATGCCTTAAAGGAGAACTGGGTATATTTTATGCTTATAAGCTTATGCCTCTTCTTCTTGCCCATGCAGGAAGACTCAAAAAATACGGCGCATAAATCTACTATACCAATATATTGGCCAAGCATAAACAGCCAAAAAAGTTCTTGACAATAGTTTAAAATTGGATTAATAGTTCATTAATGCTACAGTTTTAAAATTTTTATAAAAATAGGTGAAAAATTATGGAATATTTAAAATTCATAATTGATTATGGAATTATAGGACTTCTTTTCTTTCTAAGTATTATTTCTGTTGCTATAGCCATAGAAAGAATAGGCTATTATAAAAAGGTTGATGTGCTCAAATTTTCAAATACTAAAGAACTTGAAACAGATTTAACCAAGGGACTTTATATAATTGCAACCATTGGGGCCAATGCACCTTATATTGGACTTCTTGGAACTGTTTTAGGGATAATGCTTACTTTTTATACCATAGGACAAGAAGGGCTTGTTGATAGTAAAAAAATAATGGTAGGTCTTGCCCTTGCTCTCAAAGCAACAGCAGTAGGACTTTTTGTAGCTATTCCTTCAGTTGCACTTTATAACTATCTTCTAAGAAAGGTGAAAGAAAAAATAGCACTTTGGGAAGTTGAAAATGGAGGAAAAAGAATTTGATTATATTAATGTAATTCCTTTAGTTGACATAATGCTTGTTCTCTTAACTATCGTTCTTGTTACCGCAACTTTTATTGTTCAAGGAAGTATCCCTATAAGGCTACCTTCAGCTAAACATGCTGAAGTTAAGAATATAAAAAGTTTTCAGATAGTTATTAACGAAAAAGGTAATATTTTTTTTGAGGGAAGGGAAATAGGGCTCAAAGAACTTGATGAAATTGCTAAAAACATAGATAAGGACTCTCAGATATCCATATTTGCCGATAAATCTGCAAAGGTTCAAGACTTGGTTGCTGTACTTGATATATTAAAAAAATACGAAATTAAAAAAGCGGTTATTAAAACTGAATTAATAAGATGATTAAGCTAAAAGCTTTTTTGACTTCACTTCTTATTCACCTTCTGGTTTTTTCAGGAATTGTTGTATTGCTCAGATTAAATGCTGAGTCTTCGGCAAAATATGTAGAAATAGATCTTTCCTTAACCAGTTTAATTAATTCTTTGCAAAAGTCCTCAGAAGAAAATAAAAATCTGGGATTTAAAAATAGAGAAAATTTAACAAAATTAGAAACTAAAAGAATTAAGGAATATTTTACACCAGAGCCTAAGGAACCGATTTTAAAAGAAAATCAGCCAAAAAATTATCTTGCAGAGAATATAGAATCTAAAGAATTAAGGAATGAAGAAATTTATGCGGAAAAAAACTACGAAGCAACTAAAAGTATAGCTATGATTAAGGGCGAGTCCTTAGGTATAGGTAGTAGTTTAGGTACAAGTAGTGAAGCTAACAAAGGAAAAGGCGGAGGCAGTGGAGTCGGGACTGAAGGAAAGGGAGATGGAGTTGATTTAGAAAAATTGAAAGAAAAATTTCTTATAGAAAAACTTTTTATAATTTCTAAAATTGTTCAAAATAACATTACCTATCCCTATATTGCTCGTAAAATGGGATGGGAAGGAAAGGTAGTAATTTCTTTTGTTCTTACTAAGGAGGGCAAGATTAATCTTTTGACTGTAGAAAAGTCATCTGGATATGAAGTTCTTGATGAAAATGCAATAAAAACTATTCAAAAGGTTTCTAAATATTTTCCCTTACCACCCATTGATGTAAAAATAAAACTTCCCATTTCATACAAGCTCAATTAAATTCGCAGTTCTTGATTAATTTAATTAAAATAGGTAAAATAATGTTAACCATACCAGAT
>PNIK01000020.1 GCA_002877985.1 Thermodesulfobacterium geofontis
TCCGATGCAAAAAGAACTATTTCTATTTTAAAAGAAAACCACATTCCTGTTTTGGGAGTAGTTAAAAATATGGCTGGATTTTTTGAAGATGAAACTTCTTTCCAAAACTTTTTAAAGGAACAAAGGCTAAATCTTTTATTCGAAATTCCTATCTTAAAAGAGCTTTCAAAAACTGAGAATCTATGGGAAGTTTTTAAGACTCCTGAAAAAGAGAAATTTTTAAATGATATTGCTGAAAGAATACTTGATAAAGTCTTTAGAATCCATTGAAAATTAGTTATGGTGTATACAGATATTTATAAAAACCTTGTAGAAACTTCTCTTTCTTCAGCAAGAGCGAAAAAGATTAAACGAGTATGTGTGGGAATCCATTATACTATGGTTGAAATTGAAAGAGGAGGTACAGGTTTAGCTTATACTCTTTTACCAGAAATAAAAACCTGTTGTGAGTTAGGAAATGAAATTAGTTTTTGGAAAGGTCCTGCAGATGTTGTAATAAAAGGTTATTTATCAAGTCATCCTTTAGAAGTTTCTATTGGGCTTGCTACTATAAATGCAATCTTTAACCATAGAAGGGATTTTTTGAAAAATGCTATCTCAGGAGATGTTTTCTCAGAAATTAAATTAGAAAGTAAAGATGAAATTTTAATGATAGGCTATTTTGAACCTCTCTTTAAAAAACTTGAAGGAAAGGTAGAAAAAATTTGGGTAATAGATAAAGCAAGAGAAGAATTAGATTTTAGAATTTCTGATATAAGCAGTAAAATTAAATTAGCCATAATAACATCTTCAACCTTAGTAAATAAAACCATTCATTCTATTTTAGAGAATTTAGAAGGAATACCTGAAGTTTTATTGATGGGACCCACAACCCCTTTAAATCCTGAGGTTTTTAAATTTACTCCTATAACCTGGCTTTGCGGAAGTATAGTAAAAGACCCTGAATTGCTTTTTAGATTAGTTTGCGAAGGAAAAGGTGCTACTTCCTTTTTTAAAAGCGGTGTGTTGGAAAAAATTAATTTAAGAGTAAGAGGATGAAGATTTTCAATTCTCAATACATTTTACCTTTTATCTTGTGGATACTTTTGAGTATCAGAATTTATCCTTCCAATATTTTGGAAACTATTCTTCATTCAGGAAAAATTTTTATAGGATGTGGTCTCTATGGATTGGGAATGACTATCATTATAAATGGGCTTTTAACCAAATTTGCTAAAAAGACTCTGAAAAGAGAAAGTTTTATTAAAATAGCTCTCTGGTTAACTGTAATAACTGCTTTGGCTGCAAGTTTGGAATTCTATTTCGGGCTGAGAAAGTGATCGGAGTCTTTGATTCAGGTCTTGGCGGTTTAACAGTAGTAAAGGAAATATTAAATAAATTGCCTCAATATAAAATTGTTTACTTCGGAGACACTGCAAGAGCTCCTTACGGAACTAAAAGTGCAGAAACAGTCAAACGTTATGCTATAGAAAATACCAAGTTTTTGCTTGAAAAGGGAGCAAAAATTATAGTGGTTGCCTGTCACACAGCTTCAAGTGTATCTATACCTTATCTTAAAGAAAAATTTCCAGACATTCCTTTTTTTGAGGTAGTAACTCCATCCTTTAAAAAGGCTTTAAAACTTACTAAAAATAAAAAAGTAGGTCTTATAGGAACAAGAACAACAGTGGAAAGCGGAATTTATAATCGCCTTTTTGCAGAAGCAAATCCAGGTATAAAACTTTATGCTAATCCAGCTCCTCTTCTTGTTCCCCTTATTGAAGAAGGCTGGTTAAAAAAACCAGAAACAAGAAGGATTGTAAAAAAATACCTTATTCCACTTAAAATGAGAGGAATAGATACCCTTATTCTTGGTTGCACCCATTATCCACTTATTAAAAAAATTATTCAGGAAAAGGCAGGAAAGAGAATAAAACTTGTTGATCCCTCTGAAGAAATAGCTTTTGAAATCAAAGAGTATATAGAAAAAAATCCGGACTTTGCAAAAAATCTTCAGCCTGATGGAGAACCAGAAATCTTTGTTTCAGACATCACTCCCAATTTTGAAAAAATTGCCCAACTATTCTTAGGAAGAAAAATAAATCTAAAAAAAGTTAATCTTGAGTGAGGTTAATATGGGCTATATTGTAGAAATGGGAGAACTCTATTTAGCTGGTAATTACAAAAGAGAAAAGCTTGCTTTTGTAAAGGGTTCTGGGACAAGGCTTTTTACTGAGGATGGAGAGGAATATTTAGACTTTACCTCTGGAATTGCAGTTTGTAACTTAGGACACTCTCATCCCGAGCTTGTGGAAACTTTGCAAACCCAAGCAAAACTTATCTGGCATACATCAAATCTTTATTACACTGCACCTCAGGCTAAACTTGCTAAAAAGCTTGTTGAACTTTCTTTTGCAGAAAAGGTATTTTTTGCAAACAGTGGCGCTGAAGCAGTTGAAGCAAGTTTAAAACTCGCTAGACGCTATGCATATGAAAATTTTGGAAAAGATAAAAACCGGTTTATTGCTCTTAAAAATTCCTTTCACGGAAGAACACTTGGAGCTTTATCAGTTACAGGTCAGCCTAAATACTGGGAAGGTTTTGAACCTCTTTTACCAGGTGTAACTTTTATTCCACCAAATGACAAGAAAGCCCTAAGGTCTGCCTTTAATGAAAAAGTCTGTGCCATTATTTTAGAACCAATTCAAGGAGAAGGGGGGGTTTATCCTTTAGAAAAAGAGTTTATAGAGCTTGCAAAAGAGCTTTGCGAAAAACATAACGCTCTTCTTATCTTTGACGAAATCCAAACAGGAATAGGAAGAACAGGTAAGCTTTTTGCGTATGAACATTTTGGGATTGAACCAGATATAATGTGTCTTGCTAAAGCCCTTGCCAATGGGCTTCCTCTCTCAGCCATGCTTGCAAAAGAAAAAGTAATGAGTGCTTTAAAACCAGGAACTCATGCCTCAACTTTTGGAGGGAATCCTCTTGCCTGTGCAGTCGCTTTAAAAGTCCTTGATATAGTAAGTAATCCCTCATTTTTAAAAGAAGTTGATCTTAAAGGAAAAATTTTAAAAGAAAAAATAGAAAGGTTAAATGAAGAAAAAACAAAAATTATAAAAGAAGTAAGAGGATGGGGGCTTCTTATTGGAATAGAATTCAGCATTTCTGCTGATGGAGTTTACAAAAAACTTTTAGAAAGAAAAATACTTGTCACTCAGCCAAAACCTAACGTTATAAGAATTTCTCCTCCTCTCATTGTTAACTACAGGGAATTAGACTTTTTTGTAGAGAATTTAAAAGAAGTTTTAGTTTCGCTTAAATGAATCTTTCCTTAGCATTTTTTGATCTTAAAAGTAACAAATATAGCATTAATGCTTTACTTGGAGCGCTTGAAAAAGAAGAGCTTATGGAAAAAATTTCTGTCTATTTTCTTAAACCAAAAACTTCTCTTGCAGATGAAATTTCTGAGCTTCTTAAAAAATTTAAAAAGGTAATTATTGCCTTTTCTTTTTTTACAACCCAGATCTGGGATATAGCAAGTATTATCAAGTCTTTGCAAGAAGTTTTTAGACAAAAGAGAGAAAAACTAATTTTTATCGCAGGAGGACCCCATCCTACAGGTGATATAAAGGGTGTTTTAGATTTAGGATTTGATTTTGTTTTTGTTGGTGAGGCAGAAAAAAGTTTTCCAGAATTTATAAAAGCCCTTTATTTAAATAAAAATTTTTCCAATATAAAAGGAATCGCTTATCTAAATGAAAATAAAGAACTTATTTACACAGGAAGATCTAAAAAAGTTGATCTCAACTCCTATCCTCCCTTTTCTCTTAAGCTTAATCGCATAAATCCTATTGAAATTACAAGAGGTTGTCCCTTTGGATGTTATTACTGTCAGACCCCAAGAATTTTTGGAAAGAGTATAAGACATAGAAGCATAGAAAATATTCTCAAATATGTAGAACTTCTATTAAAAAGAGGAATTAAAGACTTCAGATTCATCACCCCCAATGCCTTTAGTTACGGTTCTCCTGATGGAAAAACTTTAAATTTAGAGGCTTTAGAAACTCTTTTAAAAGAACTTTACAAACTTGTTAAACCCTTTGGAGGAAGAATATTTTTTGGCTCTTTTCCATCTGAAGTGAGACCTGAACATGTAACTGAAGAGACTTTAGCTTTGGTTAAAAATTATACAGATAACGATAATTTGGTTATAGGAGCCCAATCCGGAAGTAATAGAATTTTAGAGTTATGTAAAAGAGGACATACTGTGGAGGATGTCTATAGAGCAGTAAAATTAACTATAAAAGCAGGACTTAAAGCAAAGGTTGATTTTATTTTTGGATTACCAGGAGAAAAT
>PNIK01000090.1 GCA_002877985.1 Thermodesulfobacterium geofontis
CGCGCTCTATCCACTGAGCTACAGGCTCAACTTATATCAAATAAAATAATACTGGTTTTTATAAATATCCACCAGTTGATCCAAACCCACCTCGAGAAGACTTCTTAGGTGGTTCGCTAATTTCTTCTATTTCTGGATTTCCTACTTTTATAAATATAGCTTGAGCTATTTTTTCATAAGCTTTTATAACAACCCTATTTTTTCCTAAATTTACTACAGGAATTTTTATTTCGTCTTCTTCTCCACAGTAGTCAAAATCTATAATACCAGCAGAATTAGGCATTATTAAACCTTTATTTTTAAAAAGAGAAGACCTTGGGAAAATAAAAAGGGCATAGGGAGGTTCAGCTTTTATTACTAAACCAGTTCTTATAAGGGTAAATTCACCAGGTTCTATAGAAATTTCCTCCAAAGCAAATAGGTCGTAACCTACAGATTGTTCAGTACTTTTTTCAGGTAATTTAGCTCTGGGATCTTTTTTCCAAACTCTTACTTTCATTATTTTAATTTTAACTTTTTAAAAAATAAGATAATTTAGTTAAAACTGTACAAAAAGAAAAATTTTCAATCTTTATTTCTGGATTTTCTACAAAAAGAGGTATTTTGCTAAGATTTAAAATAGCTTTAATACCTTGATTTATAAAAGCTTGTAAAAAAGATTCTGGATCTTCATTTGCAGCAATTACTCCTATGTCCACTTTTATTATTCCTAAGACTTGAGGTAGTTGATCCAAGTTATAAACTACGATTCCATTATATATTTTGCCAATATTTTCTTCTTTCGTATCAAAAGCTGCTAAAAAGTAAAACCCTTCTTTTTGCAGAGTTTTATCCTGCAAGAGAAAAATTCCTAAAGGACTTAATCCTCCTAAAATTAAATTCCATTCCTGAGCTCTTCCTAAAAAATTTTTAAGACTGAATTTTAGACTTTTAACACTATATCCCACCCCCTTTGTTCCTAAAGAACCTACAAAACTCAAATCTTTTCTTAATTGAGCAGAATTTACTCCACAATTCTTAGCTAAATCCTCTGAGCTTATGAAATTTATATTCTTTTTTTCGAGAGCTTCCAAAACTTTTAAATAGATAATTAGCCTTTCTAAGGTATTTTCTGGTGTATCTTTTATTTTCATTACTCCCTTTTAAGAAATTTTTATAATTTTAGGAATATTTTCATTATAAGGTGGATAAATAATGCCCTTTTCTGTTATAATAGCAGAGATTAACTCACCAGGAGTTATATCAAAAGCTATATTATAAGCTTTTGATTTAGAAGGAGCAATTTTGCTTTTATAACAGGTTAAAACCTCTTTAGGAGAACGAATTTCTATAGGGATCTTTTCTCCACTTTCTATACCTAAATCAAAAGTTGAAGAGGGGGCAGCTACAAAAAAGGGAATATTATGAAAATTTGCTAAAACTGCTAAAGTATAAGTTCCTATTTTATTTGCAGTATCTCCATTTTTTGCAATTCTATCTGCACCTACTATTATAGCAGAAATTTCACCTTTTTTCATAAAAAAACCTGCGCTATTATCTGTAATTAAAGTATAAGGAATTTTTAATTTATAAAGTTCCCAAGCAGTAAGTCTTGCACCCTGTAAAAAAGGACGGGTTTCATTTATATAAATTTTAATTTTATTTTTTTCATAAAGTTTTCTTATAATTCCTAAAGCAGTTCCATATCCTCCAGTGGCTAAAGCTCCAGTATTACAGTGGGTAAGGACACCTCCTTCTGGAAGGATACTTTTCCCATATTCAGCTATAGTTAAGTTAGCCTCTATATCTTCTTCCCATATTTTAAGAGCCTCTTTTTCAAGTAATTTATAAAGCTCTTGAAGTTCAGTTCTTTTTATTTTTTCTTTAAAATTTTCAAGAAATTTAAGAGAAATTTTTCTCATTTTTGAAACAGCCCAGGAAAGATTAACTGCTGTAGGACGTGAAGTAACTAAAAGATTACTAATTTTCCCTATTTCCTCTTCTACTTTATGGAGAGGAAATTCTTCACCTTTTAAAGAAGATAGAAAATTTTTAAATTCTATAACAAAACCTATTGCTGAACAAATACCAATAGCTGGAGCACCTCTTATTATCATTTTTTTAATAGCATTTCTTATCTTGTTAAGATTATCACAAAATAAATATTTTTCTTCTAAGGGGAGTTTTCTCTGGTCAAGAAGATAGAGGCCTTTTTCTGTCCAGAACCAAGCCTTGATTATATCAGCTTTTACAGGTTCTTTTAAAGTTTCTCCTTTTAAAAAGGGAAATTTCATTTTTCTAAGAGTTCAGTTAAAATTTTGTTAACCACTTTAGGATTTGCTTTACCCTGTGTTTTTTTCAAAACCTGTCCTACAAAAAAACCTATAACACCCTTTTTCCCAGCTTTATATTTTTCCACTTCCTTTGGATTTTCTGCCAAAACTTCTTCACAGATCAATCTTAATTTATCTTCTGAACTCTCCTGAATGAGCCCTTTTTCTTCTATTATTTTTTTAGGTTCTATTCCTTTTTCATATACTTCTGGGAAGATTTGTTTTGCAATGGTTATAGAAATTATTTCTTTTTCTACTAATTCAAGAAGTTGAGCCAAATTTTCAGGTCTGAGTCTTGTTTCACTAATATCCTTTCCATCACGATTTAGATACCTTAAAACTTCTGTTAACATGAAATTAGATATAACCTTAGGATTTGGGTAAATTTTTACAGTTTTCTCAAAAAAATCTGCCAAAGTTTTTTCCTCAATTAAAATATCAACTTCATAGGGAGTTAAATTATAGGTTTTTAAAAATCTTTCCTTTTTATCTTTGGGAAGTTCAGGAAGTTCTTTTTTAAGCTTCTCAAGAAGTTCTTCATCTATTTGAATTTCTATTAGATCTGGATCAGGAAAATAACAATAATCATGAGCCTCCTCTTTTCCCCTCATAGGATGAGTAGTTTGTGTAGCTTCATCATAAAGTCTTGTTTCTTGAATAATTTCCTTACCTTCCATAAGGAGTCCAATTTGTCTTTTTATCTCATAGCTTAAGGCTCTCTCCACATGTTTGAAGGAATTCATGTTTTTAAGTTCTACTTTGGTTCCAAATTCTTTACTCCCTTTAGGTCTTACAGAAACATTGGCATCGCATCTTAAACTTCCTTCTTCCATATTTCCATCACAGATTCTAAGATACCTCAAAATTCTTCTTAATGTTTTTAAATAGGCTACTGCTTCTTCCGGGTAAGATATTTCTGGAGCACTTACAATTTCAAGAAGAGGAACTCCAGCTCTATTAAAATCTACATAGGAATAGGGTTTTTTTTCATCATGGATCAATTTTCCTGCATCTTCTTCCATGTGAATTCTTACAAGACCTATTTTTTTTCTCAATCCGTTTATTTCAATTTCAACAGCTCCACCCTCTGCAATAGGTAATTCATATTGAGAAATTTGATAATTTTTAGGAAGATCAGGATAGAAGTAGGTTTTACGAGCCATAATAGATTTTAGATTAATTTTACAATTTAGTGCTAAAGCTAATTTTAAAGCATATTCTACCGCTTTTTTATTTATTACAGGAAGTACTCCGGGAAGACCTGTACAAACTGGACAGATTTGTGTATTAGGAGGATTACCAAATTTTGTAGAGCAAGAACAAAACATTTTAGTATTAGTACTAAGTTGAGCATGGACTTCTAAACCGATAACTGCTTCAAATTCCATAGAATCCCCTTTAAAAATAAAATCTTACAATTTTTTCTCTTTTCTGTCAACTTAAATTTTATAAGAATCTTTATTTTATTGCCTTCTTAATTAAACCTCCACCTAATAAAAAATCATTTTCATAAAATGCACAGATTTGTCCAGGTGTTACACTTTTTACAGGATTTTCAAATAAAACCTTATACTCCTCATTAACTTTAATTATATCTTTAACCTTTACCATGGGGGCTCTATATCTTATTTGAGCCGATGGATCTGACCATAAATTTAAAGGTAAATGAAAATTTAAATCTTTAAGAACAAGTCCTTTAGAGAAAAGTTCCCCTTCCTCTCCTAAAATAATTTTATTTTCTTTAAAATCCAAATCAACAATATAAAGGGGCTTTCCAAGAGGGATTCCGAGACCCTTTCTTTGTCCAATAGTATACCAATAAATTCCCAAATGAGTTCCCACGATCTTGTTTTTATAAATAACCGGTCCTTCTTTTTCTGGAAGATAAAAAGATAAAAATTCTTTTAAAGTTCTATTTTTTAAAAAACATATATCCTGAGACTCCTCAATTTCTAAGAAATTAAATAAATTCTTTCCTAAGGATTTAACTTCTTTTT
>PNIK01000055.1 GCA_002877985.1 Thermodesulfobacterium geofontis
ATGGAGGGGTGCCCGAGTGGACGAAGGGGTGCGACTGGAAATCGCATGTACGGGGCAAAACCCCGTACCGCGGGTTCGAATCCCGCCCCCTCCGTGTGGTTGTCTCGTAAAAATGGATAAAAGTAAAATAGTTATTGGTAAACCCTTTTTTGGATAGGAGACTCTCAAGTTAGCCACCACTATTCCTAATTTGCTTTCTCAAGCAATAAATAATTGCCCAACTAACACCATAAGCAGAAATAGAGCCTCCGTACCATCTTTTTTCGTGATATTCTATAACCTTAGGTCTAAAATTAAGTCTAAAAATCGTCCTTTAATTTACACCTAAATACTTTTTTAATTTTCTTAAAAGTTGGAAACATTTGCAAAAATTACTTAAAAAAAAGAAGGTCTTTTTAAATTTTTGTATTACATAACAAAAAAATACTTAAAGTAAAGTTAGGTAGCAAGATAGAGAAGCATTAGCAGAGAAGATTTGAAATCGACGTTTTGAGGCTTACCAATAAAACGAATAGAACCTTGGAGGATTGAGTTTAAAGAGTTTGTATAAAATTCTTCAAATTTTATTGACTTTATAGGGAATTAGAATAAAATACTTTCAATATGAAAAAGTTAATACCTTGGTTTTTTACCTTAATTTTTTTTGTCCCTATATCTCTTTATTCTTACGAAGATTCGGTTGAAAAAAGACTCAATCTATGGCCTCTCGTAGTTTACTCTAAGCACAAAAATCGCGGCTATGAAAGAAAGGAATTTGTTGGGCCTTTTATTTATCAATACAAATTCGAAGATGAAAATGGAACCTCAATAAGACCGCTTGTATCCTCTGTTAATAAAATTGACCAAAAAAATGTTTATTTTCTATCTCCTCTAGGTATTTATCATTCCGATAACGAAACCTCTACTTATAAACTTATCCCTTTAATTAACAGGAGGATAGATAAGCAACCTCAAGAGGAAAAAGAGGGTTCAAAATGGGAATATTTTCCTATTTTCTATGGAAAAACAGCTCAAAATGAAACTTATGGTGGAATTTTTCCCATTTATGGAAAATTCAAAAAAAGGTTTGGAAGAGAAGAAGTAACTTTTATTTTATGGCCTTTTTATTCCAAAGTCAAATATGAGGAATACACAGCCTATAATATTTTATGGCCTTTTATTAGAGTAGCTAAATCACACAATGATACGGAAACTAAATATGAAGGATTCAAATTCTGGCCTTTTTATGGACATTTTAAAGAGGGAGATGAGGAGAGAAAGTTCCTTTTATGGCCCTTTTACATTAAAGATTCTTACAAAGATGATACAGGAAATTTTGAAGAAAAAACTTGGTACTTCCCCTTTTATGGAAAGGAAAAAACGGATCTTTATGATAAAACTTTTTATGCTTGGCCATTTTTTCAAAAAGTTTGCACTCATGATTTTTCTTATTGTCAAATTGATGCCCCCTGGCCTTTTTATAGATGTATTTCAGGAAAAAACATCTATGGTAAACGATTTTGGCCATTATATGGTTTCTTAAAAAGAGAGGATTCTATTGATACTTTTATTCTATGGCCTTTTTACTTTTACAAAGAGGATAATTTTAAAAATAAAAATTCAACTTATTTAGAGAGAGAACACCGATTTTTGTTTCTTTCTAAGGAAAACAAAATTTACGAAAATGGAACTCTCTCTCAACGAACCTTAAAAATCTGGCCTCTTTATTATTCCTACGAAAACCATCTAAAAAATCTAAAAATTTATTACTTTCCTGCTATTTTACCTATTTATGATGAAGGGATGGAGAGAAATTACGGAGCTTTTTTAAAGCTATTTGAAGATTATGAAAAGGAGGATTATCAATTTGTTAAAATTCTGTGGGGGCTTTATAGGTACGAAAAAATTGATCAAAGAGAGGTTCAAGAATTAGCCTTTTTAGTAAGAAGAGTTAGAGATCCAAAAGCAAATACCAACTATTTAGAATTTTTGGAGGGCTTCCTCGGTTTTGGAAGAATTGAAAAAAAGCCAGTTTTTAAATTATTTTTTATAAATCTTTTAAACCTAAAGTAACCCAGCCATGTCTCCCAAAATAGCCATATATCCGGGAACATTTGATCCTATCACTAATGGGCATTTAGACCTTATAAAAAGAGCACTTCAGTTTTTTGATAAGATAATAGTTGCCATTGGAGAAAATCCAGCTAAAAAGCCTCTTTTTACTATAGACGAGAGAATTTATATGGTAAAAGAAGCTCTTATAGAGGCAGATCTTAGAGATAGAGTAGAGGTTGAAAGTTTTTCAGGATTACTGGTAGATTTTGCAAAAATGAAAGGAGCAAGTGTCATTATAAGGGGGTTGAGAGCTGTATCAGATTTTGAGTATGAAATGCAACTTGCTTTAATGAATCGAAAGCTTTCCAATTCTATAGATACCATCTTTCTTATGCCCAGCCTTCGTTATATCTTTTTAAGCTCTTCAATTATAAAAGAAGCTGCCCGTTTTGGTGGAAAGGTCGATGACCTTGTTCCAAAGGTGGTTGTTCAAAAGCTCAAAGAAAAATTTTTCTTAAAATGATTTTACTTTTACTC
Source organism: Thermodesulfobacterium geofontis (assembly GCA_002877985.1). Taxonomy (GTDB): domain Bacteria; phylum Desulfobacterota; class Thermodesulfobacteria; order Thermodesulfobacteriales; family Thermodesulfobacteriaceae; genus Thermodesulfobacterium; species Thermodesulfobacterium geofontis_A. The sequence goes on from PNIK01000055.1 coordinate 2,572, forward strand.
CTTTTTATTCTTCTTTTAGATACACACATAGCTTGGAGTAAGCTTCTACTTCATTATGAAATTTTTTACGGGCCTTTAAAATTAGGTGAAAGTAAAATCTTTGTTTCAGAAAAAGAATACAAAGCCATTGCTTATACCACAAATTTAGGTAATATTCTATATCCCTATTATGCTGAATGGACAACTACTGTAAATGATAAAAAATTTCCTTCAACTTCTGTTATTTATTCAAAAGATAGATTTAAAGAAAGGAAAAAAATTATATATTTTGAACAAAATAAAAACAAAATTATTGTTGAAAAAATTTTACCCAAACCTAAAAAGAATAGTTATCATTTACCTTTTCCTATCTTTGATGAACTATCTTCTTTTGTGTATTCCTGGAACCTTGATTATTTCAATAACAGAGAATATCAACTTCCTATTTATATCGATGGTGAGAGACATTTTGTTTATATTAAATATTCATCAGTTATAAATTGTAAGTTTAATAATCAAACCCAAGAATGTATTAATTTATTAATTCATTTGCCAGAAAAAAGTGAATTATTAAAAAGATCAAAAAATGTTCAACTTTTTCTCTCAAAAAAAGATAGAATTCCTATCGAAATAATGGGAAGCTTACCCATATTTGGAAACCTTAAGGCTATATTAAAAGAAGTTAAAAATCTTTAAAATCTTAACTTCAGAAAATTTTCCATTAATTTTCTAATTCTTATGAAATCTTCGTGAGAACCTCCTCTATCAGGATGAAGCGTCATGATCTTTTTGCGAAAGATTTTTAAAATATCCCTTTTGGAGCTAGTCAATAATGTTTCAATAGAAATTTCAAGGACCTGTGCAAGCTCTCTATAAAGGTTTATTTCAAGATGTTGATAAATTTGAGGAGCTCTTCGCCAAGGTAAACTATCAAAATAAAACCAAACATATCTTGAAAGATAGCAAGAAAGAACCTTATGAGGGGAAAGATCCATATAATAGGCTGGATCTTTAGCAATTTTACAAAGAAGATTTAAAAAAATCTCATCTCTTTCTTCAAGTGTATAAGCTTTTTGTAAGCCAAAAATGGCAAGTATATACCTGGAACGTTCACGGAAATTTAGATTATCTTCCATATCCCAAATCGTATTTTCAATTTCATCTCTTGATTTCTCGAATAATCTAGAATAAAAGGGAAATTTACTATCAAGAACTCTTTGAGGTTCTCTATGATCAAGTTTAATAGCAATCAATCTAATTCTGTCAAACCAGTGAAAATCTTGAGGTTTAAAAGCTTTATTCCTTGATCCTTTGGGAAAAGTTCTTTTGTTCAAAGAAAAACTTACCCATCTCTTGGCTTCTGGCTTAAGAAATCTTAAAAAAAGCTCCTCCAACTCAAACTGATTAGTTTTACGCCCTACTTCGGCAAGTTTATCTTCAAGATTTATACTAAAAGCTACATCACTGTAATAGGTGATATATTTTTCAGGCGAAGTACCTAAGTCAAAAAGAACTTTACTTTTGAAAAAGGGAGAATCAAAATAGGATTCACAAATTCTATAGGAATAACCGTTTATAGTTATTTGTCTACTTATATACATTAGATATAAATATTTATAAAAGGGGGCTAAAGCCCCCTTAGTTAAAAATTAAATTTCTTTAACTTCAATAGAACCAGTTGGGCAAACCTCAACACAGGTCTGACATCCTAA
>PNIK01000095.1 GCA_002877985.1 Thermodesulfobacterium geofontis
CCGGCCCCGGGCATTTTTTTATAAATATTCTTGTTTCATAAAATTGTATATATCAAAAAAACAATTTAATCAAAATTTGGCTTTTCAGGAACAATAAATTGTTCTAAAAGGAACAAGAAATAAGCATTCCTACTAAAACTGTGTTCTTATGTGTAGATTTTTTTCTTGTTTTGTGAAGGATTAGTTTTTGGTACATAATGTGTTATCTAATTTTTGAGATCGCAAGAAGGTGGGATGAATAGTATCAACCATATCTTGCCTTACTTGCTCTCTTAGTGCCTCTATTACTCTTTCAAAATTCTTAAGGTTTTTTTCTGCTATACCTCTCATTCATCTCCTCTACTACCACATAAACCACCTTCTCCACTGAAAATTCTCCTGGAAATACCTCTATAACTTCGTCCTCCTCTTAACCTTTTTAATAAATCTCTCAAATCCAGTTTTCCAATCTTTCTTATTATGAGTTACATTAGCTTTAAATCGGAAGCTCGCAGCTCTATCTCGTTTCCTCACCCTATTCAAAGTATTTCACCACCTCGCTTAAACTTCAAATAAGTTCCGTTAACATATATATAGGATACCACTTCTTTATAGGAGCTTTTCTTAACTTTCCTATCTTTTCAGCCACAACAAATCTTTTCTAAAGTTCCAGCAATATCTCTTGTAGAGCACCAATCTTCATACATGTAGTAATCAATTCATCCAGATATAAAAATTCTCTTTCCTACATCTCCAGTTTCCTCAACAATTGATTTTTCTTTCTTCTAAAATTATGGTTTTAAGAAGATTTTTAACCATGGTTTTAATTTCTTTTATCAATAAATTTTCAAGTATTTCTTTTTTCTCATCTTCCCTCCTGGTAAGTTTTTGGGAAGATCGAAAGGTGCGCATTTTATCAAATTTTTCTCAGTTTTAACTCTAAGTCCATTTTTTTTCACTTTTTCTCCAAATTCATACACAAAATTTATAATACTACCCAAAAAGTTACTAAAAAAGGAGATACGATTTTTATTAAAACCGAAAAAGAAGATAAATTTGTTAAAATAATAATTAAAGATACAGGGGTAGGAATACCAAAAGAAGATTTGAATAGAATCTTTTTTACTACTAAATCTACAGGTTTAGGACTTGGACTTGCCTGTGTAAAAAGAGTTATAAGGGAACATCATGGAAAAATGAGGTTAAAGGTAAGGAACAGAATCTATAATAAAATTACCACTAATCATTCTTACAGCCTTTGGAACGATTAGGAGAGCAGTAGAGGCTATGAAATTAGGAGCTTTTCACTATTTAGTAAAACCTGTTGATTACGGAATTATTGATAAATGTTTTAAAAGAAGCTGTTAGTAAATATACTATATCTTCTGATCTTGAGTATTATATTTGAAAAATAAATTTCCAGAAATAATAGGAAAAAGTGAAGCTATTAAGGAAATTTTTCGTATTATTGAAATGGTAGCAGAGAGTAATGCCGATGTTCTTATTACAGGAGAGTCTGGTACCGGAAAAGAACTGGTAGCAAGAGCTATTCATAAGCATTCTCTTCGTAAGGACAAGCCTTTTGTTGTAGTGGATTATACGACTATCCCTAAAAATCTTTTAGAGGCTGAATTATTTGGATACGAAAAGGGTGCTTTTACAGGTGCAACAGAAAGCAAAAAAGGTCTCGTTGAGCTTACTGATGGAGGGATTCTCTTTTTTGATGAAATAGGAGATTTGCCACTTCTTTACAGAAAAAATTTGAGATTTTTACAAGAAAAAGAAATTAAAAGACTTGGTGGCTTAATAGAATTAAATACAAATAGAGATTTGGAAAAAGCAGTTAAAGAGGGAGCATTTATGGAAGATCTTTGAAAGAAAAGAAGATATTCCTCTGTTAGTTCAACATTTTTTGAAAAAGTATGCTGAGGGAAATGATACACCTATTCCTGATTTGGAAGCAGGAGTTATGGAAGTTTTAATGAATTATGATCGGTCTGGCAATATAAAAGAGTTAGCATATGTAATTGAAAGAGCGGTAGTTTTTCTCCATCTGGAAGAATTTCACTTAAATATTTACCCAAAAAGATAATAAAAAACTCAGAAGAGGAAAATTAAAGCTTTAGAAGAAACAGGCTGGAATCGATCTCAGGCTGCAAGGATTTTTAGGAATATCTCGAAAACAACTAAGAACAAAAATGAAAAATTTTGGATTGCTGCCATCTAAACAGTTTTACTTTAAAAGCTTTCTCTTTTTGGATTCTGATATTTCTTTTGTAGAGGATAATTTCAAAGCATGGGTTGTACATTTAGTAACGCATGCAGGCATAAGTCCTTGGTCAAGTCTATCCATACAGAGATCACATTTTACAATAGTTCCGGTTTCTGGGTCATATTGGGGAATTCCCCAAGGACAAGCTTCAATACAGTTTTTACATCCTATACATAATGATCTATCTACAAAAACTATACCATCTTTTTTTCTTTTTTGCATAGCTCCTGTAGGACAAGCTTCAACACAAAGAGGGCGTTCACAATGAAAACAAGTAATAAAAAAGAAATTCTGTTCTACTTTATTTTCTAAAATCTTTATCTCAGAGGGAATTATTTCACAAATTTTAATCTCTGAAAATACTCCCTTATTAATTAAACAATGTACCTCACAGGCTTGACAACCTATACATTTTTTAAGATCTTGAGTGATACGATATATACTCAACTTCACCTCCTTAAACCTTTCTCACTTTTACAAAGTTTTCAAATAAAACCCCTGTATGACTTCCTTTTCCAAATTTTTCAAAGGCACCCTTTAATAATCTTCCTTCGTTAAGTCCCTTTCCATAACATCTTTTAAGCCAGGGGATATCATTTTGGAATCCTCTATACATAAAAACACACTCTGGATGGATAAAAGGAGTGACTTTAGTTTTTATTTTTCCTGAATAATCTTCAGAAGAAATTTCCACATAATCTCCATCTTTTATACCAAGCTTTTTAGCTATACTTTCATTTATCCATAGTTCATTTTCTGAAAGGATTTTATTCAAAATAGGATTATTCTGTGTTCTTACATGGGTATGCACTGCTACCCTTCCAAAAATAAGTCTAAATTCTCCTTTTTCGATATTGGGTCTTTCTGGTTCTTCATAAGGTATGAAAAAGGGAACCTCTCTTTCCTCCATTTTGTTTGAAACAATTTCTATTTTCCCAGAGGGAGTTTTAAATTTTAGTTCATCTCTACTATAAATAAGAGGCTCGTTACAAAGAGGAATAAAGCCTTTTTTATCAAAGTCTTCTATTTTTATTCCTGTATCTTGAAGTTGATAATTCCAAATATCTTCTATACTTTCATAGGGAACATATTGTCCAAATCCCATTCTTTTGCAAAGTTCTGTAAAAATCCACCAACGTGGTTTGGTATCGTAAACAGGTTCTACCGCTTTTTTTCTTACAATAAAAGCCGGTTTTGCTCCTCTTTGTAATCCTATAATATCATCTCTTTCTAAATAAGTAGATTCAGGCAAGATTATATCTGCAAACCATCCAGTAGTTCCATAATCTACAGGAATATGGACCAAAAATTCCAATCCCTTTAAAATCTCTTTAATATCAGAAAAAGGCATGCCTGCAAAAGGATCGTATCTGTAAACGATTAAAGCTTTTATTGGATATGGTTCGCCTGTTTTTATAGCTTTAAAAAGATGTAATATATGTCCTGCTCCATCATAAAGAAATCCTTTCCCCAATTCATCTTCAATACGTTTTTCTTTAGGAGGGGGTATAGGCTCAAGAAGACTTTTTAAAGGTTTAGCTCCTACTTCTTTGGGAGATTTAGCAAAAATAAGTCCACCCTTTTGTTCTATGTTTCCAAGAAGAGCATTTAAAATATATACTGCCCTTGCATAATAAAAAGAATCTTTATACCTTGCACCAAACCAATAGGGATAAATTATTACTTGGGGTTTAGCTTCACTTAATTCTTTAGCTAATTTAATGATCTCTTCTTCAGGAACCTCAGAAATACCTTCTGCCCATTTGGGAGAATATGGTTTTACAAAATTTTCCAAAGTATCTAATCCTACAAAAAATTTAGCCACAAAATCTTTATCATAAAGATCCTCTTTAAGTATCTGGTGAATTAATGCAAGGACTATAGCATAGTCTGAGCCTGGACGATTTCTAAAATATTTAGTAGCTTTGGTAGCAGTCACATTAACTCTAGGGTCAAAATAAGTAAATTTAGCCCCATTTTCTATAGCCTTAAGAACATTGTTAGCTTCTCTTACTGCTAAGGCATCAAAAAAAGCTCTGCCAAAGGAGACTATATGTTTTGCATTAGCAAAATCATAACTTATTTGATTTCTTGGTATTCCAAAAAGGGTTTGAGCTGCTAAATCCACATTTTTTCTGCAAAAATCATCATGGTTAAAATAATTGGGAGAACCTATGGCACGTATAAAAACCCTCTGCATTTCTCCAAAAATCCCACCACCTCTATCAAGAAGAGCTATAGCTTTTGCACCATATCTATCTCTTATAGCAGTTAATCTTTCTGCTACATAATTTAAAGCTTCATCCCAAGTAGCTTTTTTCCATTCTCCAGAGCCTCTTTCTCCAGTCTTTATCATTGGATACTGAGGTCTTTCACTATCATAAAGATGAATAACTCCTGCAGATCCCCTAGCACAGAGAGCTCTTTCAATCCCAGCTACATAGGGATTACCCTCTATCCAGGTCACTTTACCATCAGTTACCTCAACCCTTATCGGACATCTGGCAGAACACATACCACATACAGAAAAAACTTCTTTTTTCATATCTTCCTCATTATAAATAAAATTTCCTTTTTGTTTTATTGTAAATTTTATACCTATTATAACCTATAAATTTTTAACTTGTTCCAATTTGAACAGGGGTTGTTCCTAATAATCCATTTTCAAATTTCTGGCCGAGTTATTGCAGATAATAAAAATTAATTTTAAATAGATTACTATGCAAGAGATTATTCACTTTTTTCTTGCTAAAGGAGAAAATAGTAAGCAGGTTATAAAAATTGTCAAAAATTTTCTTGAGAAATATGAACTTATGAGATACGATTTTTTTGAAATAGAAGGATCTTCTATTTTCTCTGCTAATTCTGAGGAATTTTGGGAAAATTTAAGCCTTGGTATTGAGAAAAATAAGGAAATTCTTACAAATTATTTAAGTGAGCTGAAAAGTGAAGGATTTTCTAAACTTGAAGATATTTCAGAAATTCCTCAGGGCTATTTAAGCAAAGTTTTTCACATAATAGCTCATTTAGTAGATGGATTTTTTGGAATTGATTCAGCTTTTTACAATCTTATAGAAGATTCCCATTTTTTAAGTGAAGCTCTCAAAAGAGAAATAAAAGAAAATCCAGAAAAAATTTACCTTATCAAAGTAAAAGCTTATATAAAAGAGCCACTTTATAAATTTGAACTTTTAAAGTCCAAAAAAGTTTTTTCAAAAGATAAGTTTTAAAATAAAAAGTTAATGATAAATTTAAACATTTTGTAAAAATTTATCTAAATGGAGCGGTATATGGAAAGAGTTCTCATGTTGGGGACTGATGCTATAGCAAGAGGTGCTATTGAGGCAGGTATATCTTACGCAACTTCTTATCCAGGAACACCAGCTACTCAGATTTTAGAATATATTGCTAAAAATAGTTCCATTCCCTGTGAATGGTCAATTAATGAAAAGGTAGCTTTTGAGGTAGCTTATGGAGTTAGTTTAACAGGAAAAAGAGTTTTATGTTCAATGAAACATGTTGGTTTAAATGTTGCTGCAGATCCTTTTATGACTTCAAGTTATCTTGGGGTAAGAGGAGGTTTAGTTCTTGTGGTAGGAGATGATCCAGGAGCTTATTCTTCTCAAAACGAACAGGATTCGCGTTTTTATGCTTATTTTGCAAAAATCCCCTGTCTTGAGCCTTATGATGGAGAAACTGCCAAATTCTATACTAAAATAGCCTTTGATATTTCAGAGGAGCTTGGACTTCCTGTTATGCTAAGAAGTCAAACAAGACTTCTTCACTGCTATAGTCCGGTGACTCTGGAAGAAATTAAACCTCAAAAAGAAATAAATTTAACCAAAGATCCTCAGCATCTAATTGCTATTCCTAAACATGTTATTCCACTTCACAGGGAACTTAATGCAAAACAACTTAAGATATTGGAAATTTTTAAAAAATATAATTTTAACGAAATAATTTTTGGAGAAAGTAAAATAGGTATTATTGCTTGTGGTCTTACCTTTACCTATGCTCTTGAATTAGAAAATAACTTACCTATTCTTAGAATTACAGCCTATCCAGTGGAAGAAAATCTCATTAAAGATTTTGTAAAAAAACTTGATGAGGTTATAGTTCTTGAAGAAGGTTACCCCTTTATAGAAAAATTAGTTAAATGTTTTCATCCAAAGGTTAGAGGAAAACTTTCTGGTGATTTGCCTATGGAAGGTGAGCTTGGTCCCGATCCAGTTTTAAAACTATTTGGTAAAAAAACGAAAACTCCGCTTTCAAATGTTATTCCCCGACCCCCCTTTTTATGTCCAGGATGTCCTCACAGAGAATTTTATAAAGCACTTTTAGAAGCGGAGCCAACCTTTGTAACAGGAGATATTGGATGTTATACCTTAGGATGTTTACCTCCTCTTTCTGCACTTGATACTTGTCTCTGTATGGGAGCAAGTATAGGGAAAGCTATAGGTATTGCTAAACAGGGAGTAAAACGGGTTGCAGCTGTAATAGGAGATTCAACTTTCTGGCATTCAGGAATACCAGCACTTATAGATGCAGTTTATAACAAAGCAGACATACTTGTTTGTATTCTTGATAATTCTGTAGTTGCTATGACAGGGCATCAACCTACACCCCATCTTGGTTTAACTGCAAAAAGAGAAGAGACAAAAAAACTTAGTCTTGTTGAAATTTGTAAAGCCTGTGGAGTTGATTCCGTAGTAGAAGTGGATCCCTTTAAAAAGGAAGAAATGGTTTTTGCATTAAAAAAGGGACTTGAAACTCCAGGAGTGCATGTGGTAATTTCAAAGAGACCTTGTATATTTGTAGCTAAAAAATTTAAAAAGGATTAAAGGGATTCTACTGTCTTACTATCTAAAAGTTTTACACCCTTTTGCTGAAGAAGATCTATAGTTTTATCAAGATTATTTGTTCTTAACACTACCAAAGCCTCTTCTCCACTTTTTTCAACAAAGGCATAAACATATTCTACATTAATATCTCCTTCATAAAGTATTTTCAAAACTTCAGCCAATCCACCGGGCTTGTCTTTTACTCCTACAGCAAGAACATTAGTAATTTTTGTAGTAAAACCAGCACCTTCAAGAGCTTCTTTTGCTTTTTCAGGATTATTGACAATCATTCTTAAGATTCCAAAATCTGAAGTGTCTGCAATAGAAAGGGCTCTAATATTTATTTCTGCCTGTGCTAATACATTTAAAGCCTCGTAAAGTCTTCCTTTTTTATTTTCTAAAAAAACGGAAATTTGTTTTATTTTCATAATTTTACCCTCCTTCTTTAGCTTAATCCTCTTTTATCAATAACCCTTTTTGCTTTTCCTTCACTTCTTGGCAAACTTTTAGGTTCAACTAAAGTTACTTTTACTCTTATTCCTACTGTTTCTTCAATTCTTTTCTCAATTTTTCTTCTTAATTCTTCAATTTTTCTTACCTCATCTGAAAAGACCTCTTTTGACATTTCTATTTGGACTTCTATTTCATCAAGATAATGGGGTCTGGTAAGAATAATCTGATAATGAGGTTCTATTCCTTGAACTTCAAGTATAGCCTTTTCAATCTGGTAAGGAAATAGCATAACTCCTCTTACTTTGATCATATCGTCTGTTCTTCCCCTTATTCTTTCAATCCTTATAAAGGTTCTTCCACAGGGACATGTTCTTGAGACAAAAGCAGTGATATCTCTTGTTCTAAATCTTAACATAGGTACTCCCTTTTTAGTTAAAGTAGTAAGAACAAGTTCTCCTCTTTCTCCTTCAGGTAGGGGCTCTCCTGTTTCCGGATCAATAATCTCAGCGTAAAAGTGATCTTCCCATATATGAAGACCTTCCTGAGCAGGACATTCATGAGCTACACCAGGACCAATTATTTCAGTAAGCCCATAAACATTATAAGCTTTGATACCAAATCTTCTTTCTATTTCTTTTCGCATTTCTTCAGTCCACATCTCTGCCCCAAAACTCCCTACTCTCAGTTTAAGAGTTCTTGGATCTATTCCCATTTCATCTTGAGCATATTCAGCTAAATATAAAGCATAAGAGGGAGTACAAGCAAGTACTGTTGTTCCAAAATCACGCATAAGCTCAATTTGTCTTCTTGTATTTCCAGCTGAGGTAGGAACAATAGTTGCTCCGATAGCCAATGCTCCATAGTGAAATCCAAGTCCACCAGTGAACAAACCATAACCATAGGCAACTTGAATTATATCATCTTTTGTTACTCCTATCATGGTAAGGGATCTTGCCATAACCTCTTTCCAGACCTCTATATCTTCTTTTGTATAACCTATTACAACAGGCTTTCCTGTAGTTCCACTTGAGGAATGAATTTCTACTATTTCTGATAAAGGAACAGCAAACATTCCAAAGGGATATACTTCTCTAAGATCGGCTTTACTGGTAAAAGGTATAAATCTTATGTCTTCTAAAGTTTTTATATCCTCTGGTTTTAAGCCTGCTTCTTCGAATTTTTTTCTATAATAAGAAACATGCTCATAAGCATATTTGACCACTTTTTTCAATCTTTCCAATTGAAGTTCCTTTAATTTTTCTTTTGGTAATGTTTCTATTTCTTTATTCCAAAACATAATAAACCTCCCACCAAACTATTCTTTAATAAAATCAGAAGGTTTTAAAAATTTTACTTTTTCATTTTTTAATGCTTCCCAAGCTTTTTCCAAATCTTCTACTTCAAAAACAAAATAGGCTTTTTTTCTGGTTTCAGCCACGTACACAAGAGCACTTTCTATATTTATATTTTTAGAACTTATCAATTTTACCACTTGGTAAAGACCTCCTGGTTTATCTTCAAGCTCAATTCCTATAGCAGGAACTTTAGCTACAGTAAATCCTTTTTCCTTAAATTTTTGATAAGCCTTCTCTGGCATATCCACAAGAAATTTAATTACACCAAAATCCTTTACACTAATTATGGAAAAACCAAGTATATTTATATTTTCTTTGGCTAAAACTTCTGTAATTTTTTCAAGTTTTCCTGGTTTATTTTCTGCAAAGATACTTATAATATTCACATAATTCATAAATTTCCTCCCTTTTTAAAGGGTTCTTCTATCAATAACCCTTTTTGCTTTTCCTTCACTGGGAGGCAAAGTACCAGGTTCTACAAGTTCTACTTTAGGACGCACCTGTATAGCCTTTCTCAATTCTTCTGTAATTTCATCCCTAAGTTTAAGAAGTCTTTCTATTCTTCCATCAAAGAAATCTCTATTTATTTCTACTTTAACAATCATTTCATCATAGCCTTCTAATATTATTTGATAATTCTGAGCAACACCTTTTATTCCCATAAGTACACTTTCAATCTGCTGTGGGAATATATTTACTCCTCTTACAATAAACATATCATCAGCTCTTCCAAGAGGTCGCTCTATACGGATATGGGTTCTTCCACAGGGACATGGTTCATAAATAAATCTTGTTAAATCTCTTGTTCGATAACGAATAATAGGCATGGTTGTTCTATCAAGAGTTGTAAGTACAAGTTCACCTATTTCTCCCTCCTTAACAGGTTCTCCTGTGTCTGGATTTACTATTTCTACATAAAAGGCATCTTCCCATATATGGAGTCCCCTTTTTGCTGGACATTCAAAACCAACTCCAGGTCCTCCCATCTCTGAGAGACCATAGCAGTTAAAAACATCCACTTTCAACATTTCTTCAATTTTTTTACGAGTTTCTTCACTATAAGGCTCAGCACCAAGATAAGCTCTTTTTAATTTTATATCTTTACCTGGTTTTAGCCCTTTTTCTTGAATTAAAGTAGCTACATAAAGTGCATAACTTGGAGTCATGTGAATACAGGTAGTTCCAAAAGTTTTCATAAGCTCTATTTGTCTTTCTGTATTTCCTGGACCAGCTGGGATAATAAGTATGCCAAGAAGTTCAGCTCCATAATGCATAACTAGTGCACCGGTAAAAAGTCCATAGGTCATAGAATTTTGAAGAATATCTTGAGATGTTGCTCCACTCATGAAAAGGGCTCTTGCTATAAGTTTTGCTTGAGCCCAAATGTCTTTTTTACTAAAAAATATAGCTTTTGGTTTGCCAGTTGTTCCGCTTGAGGTATGTAAACGAACTGCTTTTTCTAAGGGTTCTGCAAGCAAACCAAAAGGATAATCTACAAAAAGATCATCTTTAGTAGTAAAGGGGAAATTTTTAAAATCTTCAAGACTTTTTAAATCTTCAGGTTTAATGCCTAATTCTTTAAATTTTTTTCTATAATGAGGAACTTTGTTGTAAACTTTACGAACAATTTTTTGTAATTTTTTTAGTTGTAGATTTTTAAGTTCTTCACGGGGTAATAACTCAATCTCTGGATTGTAGTATTTTTTCTCCAAGGTTTCTCCCCTTCTCAAAAGCTTTAATATTAAGTTCAATCATTTTTGTTGGGAGAAAATTGGTAAACACCTTTTTCCAGACTTCAACTGAAAAAGGTAAAAAAATGGATAATACTCCAAGAAGGATAGTATTTTCAATTTTTGTGCTTCCGAGAGATTTGGCTAATTCCTCAGCTTTTATTCCAAATACCTTATATCCTTTTATTTTTAATTGTTCTGGGATATCCTTAGGATATAGAGAGGGATCAAGTGAAGGTGGAGGAATCTGTTTAAGATTGAGAATAATAATTCCTTCATCTCTTAAAAAATGAAGATATCTTAAGGCTTCTAATTCTTCAAGAGCAAGCATTATATGAGCTTCTCCTGTAGGAATAGAGGGAGAATTAACTTTTTCTCCGAAACGTATTTGTCCTATTACAGAACCTCCTCTTTGAGCCATTCCGTGAATTTCACTTTCTTTAACATCAAAACCACTTTTAAAGGCACACCAAGCTATAATTCTACTTGCAAGAACAATTCCCTGACCACCTGTTCCTACAAGAACAAGATTAGTGGTTTTATTTTTCATAAAAATTACTATATAGCATAATATTTAAATCAAGTCAATAAAAATCTTGTTAATTTTAAAATTTTATCCTATAATCTGGATTTTATATAATCAAAAATCTGAGGGGGGTTAGCCATGGATTTCTTTTTGGCAATTTTCCCCATATTAGTTGTTCTTATAGGTATGATTTTCCTTTATCGCTCAGGAGTCTTTGTTTCTATAATTGGCTGGATTATTGCATCAATTTTAGCAGTATATTATTTTCACACTCCCTGGAAAGTGGTTTTAGGTGCAAGTTTGGTAGGCATAATAAAAGCTTTGGGAATTACTCTTGCAGTTTCCTTTACTATGTTTTTGATTTTTCTTATGAGAGAAACAGGAGCCTTGGGTAAGGTTATTGAATATATAAAAGGAATTGCCAAAAGTAAAGAAGAACAGACTCTTTTTTTAGGGATGGGGTTTGGTTCACTTTCAACAGCTTTAGGTATGGTAACTCCTGCTATGTTTCCTCCTGTTTTTCGATTACTTGGTTTTTCATCTATTGCAGCTATTGCTGTAAGTATCCTCTGCTATGATCCTCTTACTTCTTTTGCCCTTTTTTCTATTCCTATAACACTTCCTGCTGAAGTTGCTTTTAAGGTTTTTCATATTCAACCTCCAGGGATTGATACTCTTCAGGAATTTATTTGGAAGTTTACTTTTAAGATTACTGCCTTTTTGCCTCCCATTTCAATATTGTTTGCATTTTTAATGCTCTGGAGTGTTGGTGGGAAGACCGCTATAGCTAAACACTGGAAACCTGCTTTAATTTCAGGACTTGTTTTATCTTTGTCTGCGCTTATTATAGCTTGGTTAAGGATTCTCCCTGTAGAGGTTATAGGCATTTTTGCAGGATTTTTAACTATGGTTTTTGTAAATATATATTATCGAAGTATAAATCGCGAGAAAACAGATAGAATACCCTTTGATAGGAAAGTTTTTAGAGCGTTTTCTCCTTTTCTATTATTAATTCTTTTTTCTTTAATTGTAAATTTACCGAATATTAAAGACTTTTTTGCAAAGCTTTTAGATCCTTATGAAGTTATAAATATTTTTGCTGATAAAAAAGAAGATTTAAATGTTATGGCAAATGTATGGTTCTGGATTTTAGTAGTTTCAATTATTTCCATACCAATTTTGAGGCCTTCTTCAGAGCAAATAAAAAGAGTTTTTAAATTATGGTTTATCCGTGTAGGAGGTCCTTTTGTTGCCTATTCTCTGTTTTTTGCAGTTGCTTTTATTATGGCTTGGTCTGGTATGGAGATTGTTAAAGGTAAACTTGTTCCTGGGCTTTATTTTAAAGAATATAATATGAATATAATAATAGCCTCTACATTTGCTAAAGTTTTTGGAAATGCTTATCCTTTGGTGGTTCCATTTATAGGTCTTCTTGGCGCATTTATTGGTGGAAGTGAAACCGCTTCCAATGTTCTTTTTGCTAAAATTCAATGGGGAACTACCCTTGCAACTATCGGAGCACCAGATTTTATGTGGATTTTTGCAGCACATGCAGTAGGTGGTGGTATAGCTTCAGCTATTACACCTGCAAAGATTACAAATGCTGCAGCAACTATAGGAGTTAGTGGAAAAGAAGAAGGGATTTTTATAAAGGCAGTTTCATTACCTATTTTATTAATTACACTTCTTACCGGAATTCTTCTCTGGCTTTATCTAAAATTATTTTGAAATTTTTGGTTTTTGCATTAAATTATTTTTAAAAAATTTTTAATAGAGGTCCTGGCTATGCCTATATATGAATTTAAATGTGAAGAATGTGGAGCTGAATTTGAGATATTTTTTAAAAATAAAGAGGAACTTTCTGAAATAAAATGTAAATCCTGTCAGAGCAAAAATATTAGGAGATTGATGAGTGTGGTAAATTCTATAGTAAGCGATTCAGGAAGTTCTTCAGATAAACCAAGAGTCACAGAAACATATTCTTGCCCAACTGGAACTTGTACACATTTAGAATTTCCTGGTTATGAAAAATAATTATTTAAGCTTTTGATCAAGGTCCTTAAGTGCTCCTTCTACAATTTCAGCAAGTTCCTTTGCTCCTAAACCTCTATAAATTTTTAGTGCTATTTCATAAGCTTCTTTAGCTGTTTGATAATCCTTTTTGTTACTATAAACATCCCCTATCCCTACCATTGCTCTTGCAGCTCTATGGGCATCTCTATATTTTTCTGCAATTTCAAGAATTCTGTAAAGATAGGGAAGCATTTTTTCATAATCTTTCTTTTCTCTATAAAGATGAACTATTTTTTCTGCTACAATTGCAGTGCTAAATTCATCTTCAAAGTCTTCACAAATGTCTAAACAAGCTTTATAAGCTTTCAAAGCCTTTTCAAAATTTCCTCTCATGCTATAGAGATCCCCAAGAAAATCAAGTATATTAGCTATTTCTTTATAGGCATTATTTTTTTGAAATATTTGTAGAGCCTCTTCAAGAAACTGTATTGTATCAAGAATACGTCCTTCTTTCCATTGCTGATAAGCCTTTATACAAAGTTCATAAGCTGGTTTTAGACTTTCTAAAACACTTGCAAGATTTAAAAAAGCCTCATTTTTAAGGATAGTTTTATCCATTTAGAACTCCTTTTTAATACTTTCTAATAGATCTTTTAAAAAAACCTTTTCCAAAGAAAAGGTTTCATAATTAAAAAATTCAAATGTTTCCTCTGGATCAATTTTATTTAGATAGGAAAGAATTTCTTTAGAATTCAATTTTTCAAAAATTTTAAGGATAAGTCCCTGAATTTCTGGAGGATTATTTTCAATATAATTCAAGAGTTTTAAATAACTATGTTTTTTTAGTATTGATGGGTTTTTTTCAGCAATTCTGAATAATGCGTAAAGTACATAGGGACGATATTCTTGATAATCCATAAAAGCTAATAAATTTCTTATAAAAAGGGAGAATCTTTCTTCGGTATTTCTTATAATTTCACCTACTGCTTCTAAGGCTCCCCAGGCAGAAGCTGCAGAATCTGCAGAGGCATATATTAATCTTTTAATAAGTTCAAGAATCTTTTCTGGGTAAATATGAACAAGAACCTGGGCAATTTTACCGAGTGTTACGATAACCTTTTTTCTAAATATAATTTCTGGATAATACAGAAATTTTTGAAGAAGATGAAGATTAAGTGGTTCAGCTACATGATAAGCAATAAGTAGAGATATTTCATCCTTTTCTATTAGATCCATTATTTCGTTCTTACTTAATTTTCTTTTCTCAACTTTTGGTATATTCCCATTTTTATTAGGTTTTTTAAATAAGTTTTCTAATTTATCTCTTTTTACTTCTCTTATTTCGTCAGCAAGCTTCAGAAAACAAAGCACCCCCCTTTTTTTCTCAGATGAAGGTAGTATTGAATGGGACTCAAAATCATAATTTTCAATCCATACTTCTTTATAGTCTTCATCATATTCTAAATCCCAAGCAAAGTCCCAATCACCTGCACAGGCAATAAGAAGTGCTTCAACAAAAGCAGTTCCTCTATTATGTCCTGTTACATCACATACATATACACTCCCGCATTCACAAATTCCTGCCTCTAAATCAGAAAATCCAATGGGTAAGTAGGTAGGCTTAGAAACTATTCTTCCACAAAAGGGACAAATAGGAGGATTATAAGTTTTCATTTATCATCCTTTCAAATTCAGGATTTACAGAATATCCTAATTCTTTTGCTAAATTTAAATTTTTCAAAGCAGACTCCTTATCTTTTAAGTAATAATAGGCTACAGCAAGATTATTATAAATAACTGCATTTTCAGGTGCATAAACTTTAGCTTTTTCTAATGCCTTTATAGCTTCTTCAAATAACCCTTTTTCAATTAAAACAGTAGAAAGATTTATCCAAGCTTCAGCAAAGTTTTCATTTAGTTCTAAAGCTTTTCTATAACATTTTTCTGCTTCCTCAAGATTTCCAAGTTCAAATTCAATTAAACCAAGATTATTCCATGCTTCTAAAGATTTAGGATAATACTTAAGAGTAAAGGTAAAAGCTTTTTTTGCCTCTTCTAACTCTCCTTCCTGAGCTAATAAAATTCCCAAATTTACCATAGCTTCAAAATTAAAAGGATCAAGTTTAAGCACTCGCTTAAAAGCTTCTTTTGCCTCTTGAAATTTTCCCAAATTAAAGTAAGCTATAGCCAGTCTGTGTTGTGCAAAAACTGAGTGAGGATTTTCCGTGGCTTCTTTTTCTAAAGTTTTTAAAATTTCTTCTGTAATCATACCCTACCTCCTTAAGAATAATTAAATGATAACATTAAAAATGAAGATCTCAAGGTATAGAAAGAAAAAACTAATAATACCAATATTTTTGAGCATATTCCTTTTAATTTTGGTAATATTTTTGGAAGGAAATTTTGTTTTCTTTAAATCTAAACCAGTAAAATCTACCAAAGAACCCGTTATTATAGAAATTGAAAAAGGGGATAATATATTTAATATTGCTAAAAAACTAAAAGAAAAGGGACTTATCAGAAGTGAATTATTTTTTATTTTTAAAGCTTTTAAAACCGGAACTTATAATAAAATTAAAGCAGGAGAATATGCTTTTTATCCCTCTCAAAGCATAGAAGAGGTTCTTACCTATTTTAGAAAAGGAAAAATTTATCTTCATAAAATTACCATTCCTGAAGGGTCAACACTTTGGCAGATAGCAGAAATTTTAGAAGTAAATAAAATTTGTAAAAAAGAAGAATTTTTATCTCTGGCGGAAAATCCTTTGATAGCTGAAAGATTTAAATTACCTGGTCCAACCTTGGAAGGATATTTATATCCAGATACTTATTTTTTTCATAAAAATACCCCTCCTCAAATTGTTATCCAAACTATGGTAGAAAATTTTTGGAAACATTGGGAAAAGTTTAAAGATATTGCAGAAAAACAAAAGAAACCACTAAAAAAAATTATAACTTTAGCCTCAATAATTGAGAAAGAAGCCTATTATCCTGAAGAAAAACCAATTATTGCTGCAGTATATCTTAACAGACTTAAAAAGGGAATGCCCCTTCAAGCTGATCCAACCATAAATTATGCTCTTAAAAATTTTAGAAAACTTACTTATAAAGATTATTATTTAGTAAAGAGTCCATACAATACTTATTTAAAAGATGGACTTCCGCCCACTCCAATATGTAATCCAGGAGAAGATAGTATAAAAGCAGTTCTATTTCCTGCCAAAGTCCCTTATCTTTATTTTGTAGCTAAAGGAGATGGAACACACTATTTTTCAAGAACTTATAAAGAACACTTAGAGGCGATTAAAAAAATTAGAAATGATAAGGAATTTTCTAATGGTACTTCAAATTCTACTTTAATCTCCGAAAAGAAAAATATAGAGAAAGAAAATCTTTAAGTTCAAGTTCCTCCACTCTCTTCTCTTCAGGAATGTTAGCTTCTTTTAAAAAAGCTTTATCTATTTTATGTTTTAACATTTTTCTTTTTTGGAAAAAAAGTTTAGTTAAAAAATTTTTATAATCTTTTAGATCGGAAATCTCCTTAAAATTTTTATTTTTCAACTTAATAAAAGCTGAAATAACCTTAGGAGGTGGAATAAAAAATCTTGCAGGTATACTCATAAGATATTCTATTTCATAAAAAGTTTTTACAAAAATGGAAAGCCATGAATTTTCACTAATTAATCTTTCTGCCACCTCCCTTTGTACCATATAAAAAGCATAAGGTATTAAATCTTTGTGCATAACTGTATTTTCTATGATTAAACTTGCTACATTATAAGGTAGATTTCCTATTAATTTGAGATTTTTTTCTTTTAAAGAAGAGAAATCAAACTTCGTAGCATCAGCATTTATAAAAACTACTCTTTCGTCTTTTATAATTTTTTTAAGATGTTCTATCATTTCAGAATCTATTTCTATAAGATAAAGCTTTTTTAAAGGAGTATTTAAAAGTTTTTTAGTCAAATTTCCTGTTCCAGGTCCAATTTCTACTACTATTTCTCCTGGTTGTATTTTTGCAAGTTCTACCAGTTTTTGCAAAATTCCTGAGCCAATAAGCAAATGCTGGGCAAAACGTCTTTTTAGCATAAACTAATTTTACTCCCAAAAAAGCAAATGGTATATTAAAATTTAAATAAATGATAAAAGAATATCCAGATGAGCTTTTAATTTCTTTAAAAAAACCTTCACGTTATTTAGGAAAAGAACCTTTTTTTCCTTATAAAGATTGGGAGAAAACCAGGCTTAAAGTTTGTCTCGGTTATCCAGATTTATATGAGGTTGGAAGATCTCATCTGGGAATAAATATTCTTGCAGGGATCATTAATGAAAATCCTGATTATCTCTGTGATCTTGTTTATGCTGTTTCTCTAGATATGGAAAAAGAACTTAAAAAAAGAAGGATTCCTCTTCTAAGTTATAATTACAGAAAACCTTTAAAAGAATTTGATGTGGTAGGACTGAGTTATGCCTATGAGCTTTTAATAACAGGGCTTTTTCAGATTCTTGAGCTTTCTTATATACCTTTAAAGTCTGAAGAAAGAACTTTAAAAGATCCTATTATTTTAGGAGGAGGTCCCTGTTGCGGAAATCCGGAACCCGTGGCTTTTCTTTTTGATGCTATTGTGATAGGAGATGGAGAGGAGGTTATTTTTGAAATACTTAAAGTAATAGAATACTGGAAAAAGGAAAAACTTGATAGAAAGAGCCTTTGGGATGAACTTAAAAAAATTGAAGGAGTTTATGTGCCCATTTTAAAAAATTCTACCAAAAGAAGGATTTTTCTTTTAAAAAGAAGAGAATTACCAATTTTATCTTCTATCCCTATCATACCTCTTTCTCATGATAGAATATCTCTTGAAATTTCAAGGGGTTGTACCAGATCCTGTCGCTTTTGCGAGGCTGGGTTCTACTATCGCCCAGTGAGAGAAAAAACTCCAGAAGAACTTGTATCTGAAGTTAAAAAAGCTTTTGAATTAACAGGCTACAGAGAAGCATCTCTTACAAGTCTCTCTGCAGGTGATTATACTTTGCTTGAAACTTTGATTGTTCTTCTTGAAAAGGAGTTTTACTCTTCTTCACAAAGGGAATATGTTTTTTCTTTACCGTCTTTAAGAGTGGGAAGTTTAACTCCCAAAATACTCAATTTTCTTAAAAAGGGCAGAATCTCTACCATTACTTTAGCAATTGAAGCTGCTTCAGAAAGACTAAGAAGAGTAATTAATAAAAAAATAGAAATAGAAGCTCTTTATAGGGATTTAGAATGTGCTCAAAAATACGGCTTTAAAAGAATAAAACTTTACTTTATGATAGGACTTCCCACTGAAAAAGAAGAAGATTTAAAGGAAATAGTAAAATTTTATAGAGAATTAAAGAAAACTTTTAAAGATCTTGATATAACTATTTCTACATCTATTTTTGTTCCCAAACCTCATACACCATTTCAATGGGAAAGACAAATAACTGTAGAAGAAGCTATGGAAAAAATAAGATACCTTAAAAGTGAGCTCAGAAAAAACTTTAAATACCATCAACCTCAACAGAGCTTTCTTGAGGGAGTTATTGCAAGAGGAGAAAGAAATCTCTTTTCTTATCTTTTAGAAGTTTATAAAAAAGGAGCCCGTCTTGATTCTTGGAAAGAGTATTTTAATTTTGCTTTTTGGGAAGATACAGCTTTTGAGCTTGGACTTGAACTTAAAGAATACTTGAAAGAAAGAGATGTCAAAGAAAAGCTTCCTTGGGATCATATTGATCTCGGAGTAAAAAAAGAATTTCTTTTAAAAGAAAGAAAAAAAGCATATAAAGAACTTTATACAGAGGATTGTAGATGGAATCCTTGCGTTAAATGTGGAATTTGTAAAGGAGAAATTAGAAACTATTTAAGTAGTGAGGAAAAATGGCAAAATAAAATAAGCAGTTTGGTTTTAGATAACATTAAAAATTCAGATAAAACATATTGGTATGAAATTTATTATGATAAACTTGGACCTTCTAAATTTTTTTCTCAACTTGAGATATTAAGATTGATAGAACTGGTTTTAAGGAGAAACAAAATACCTCTTTCTTATACTCAAGGATTTAATCCAAGACCAAAATTTGTATGTGGATCTGCACTTCCTGTAGGTGTTGAAGCTGAAGGTGAGTTTTTAGGAATTGGCTTGAAAGAAAAAGTACCAGAAGAATTTTTAAAAGGAATAAAAATCTATGAAGGGCTTATTTTTAAAGAAGTCAAATTTAAAGGAAAAAATAAACCTTCAATACCTGAAAGAGAAGAAGTTTACCTTATCTATCCAGGTCCCAAAAAAGTAGTTTCTCCTAAGAGAGGTATATCTATTTTGAAATTTCTTAAGGAGGAATTAAAAGTAGAAAATCCTTTAAAAGAGTATCGAGTAATTAAAGTTTATAAATAAATAAATTACATAGTTAGATAAAACTTCCTAAATAAAATTTTTATTTTTTTCTTTTAGTATTAAATTCAAAATTAAAAATAAAATAATCAT
>PNIK01000029.1 GCA_002877985.1 Thermodesulfobacterium geofontis
AATTTTTTCTGCTAAATCTTCTAACTTAAAAATCTGAGCTTGATAAAAATTTTCAAAATTAAATTTTTGTAGATTTTCTGAGATTATAAATAGAGAATATAAATACTCTTTATAAGAAGGATTTAAAAGGTCTATTTCAGGCAATTTTGAAATTTCCCTTTGTGAAAGACCTTCTAACCCCTTAGCTAAGATTTTTGAAAATATTTCAGACTCAGCCCCCACAGTTAATACTTTAATTTTGTTTATCTTTGCCCAATTTATTATTTCTAAAATTTCTTCAAAATTTAGAAGGTCTAAATCTTTTAAATTTTCTTTTAGTTGAGATTCAGAAATCTTATTTTCAAAATAATCTTCAAAAACTTTTTGAAAAGAAGACGGTAAATCTAATGCCAGAACAATATTTATATTAAAATTATAAAAACTCTGTAAAAAATTTTTAAAGTAATCCTTACAGAGTAGATTTTCTTTTTCTACCCCTACCAGAATAATTTGAGAATTAACAAATTTTAAAATCTCTTTTCTAAATGAAAAATTACCTTTTATACAGTTTTCTTCAAAAATGGAAGGGATAAATACTGGTATTCCATCTGAAGTTTCATCTTCCCTTTTAAAAACAATTTTTTTGGATTGTATGAATATTTCTGAATAAAGGCTAAAGGAGGCTAAATTTTTAATTATCCAATCATAGTTGTTTTTTGAGGGAATGTGTAGATAACCTATTACATATTGAGAATTATAAGGATTGGGGATAACTTTTAAATAAAAGCCTTGGAAAGAAGAATTAAACTGCCAAGGAAGAGGAGAAATATCTAAATAAATTAAATTTTCAGAAATTTTAGAAATCTCTGAAAAATCAATGGGAGAAAAGGAGATCTTGTAACCTAAATTTCTAAAATAATCAACCAGATTTTTATAAGTTGGGAAATTATCTTTATTTACAATAAGCGTGCCCTGAGAATGAAAAAGCTTAGCTATACAATTAGGGATTTCATCAAAATCTAAATCTCTCCAAAGTTTATATTCTGGATCAATATAAATAACCTTAGGTATACCTTTAACTGAGATTTGAAAATCCTCAATTTTATTTTTCAAATTTAAAATTAAAAATTTATTTTCTTCTTCAGTTTCTATTTTTATGGGAATAAATATAGATTTCATAAGATTTTCTGAGTCTAAATTAGTATAAAGGGTAAAATTTATTAAATAATTATCTTTTTCCCTATTTATAGATTTTATTTCTCCTCTAAGATTTAGTTTTTGAAACTCCTCATAAGAAATTAAGAAATTTTTAAATTCTGGATAATTTTTTTGGGCTGAATTTAAAAAATCGTTCCAATTTTTAAAACTAAAAATATTATTTTTATAAAAATTTTTTAAAATATCTATAAAATTTTTCTCACCTATTCTTTCAGTTAAAAACAAAAAATAGAAAAAAGCCTTTGATTCTTTTTTGGGAAAAGAGAGTTGTAATTTTCTAAAAGTTTTTTGATTCTCGGCAAGCTGATAATCTATCAAATAAGTAATTAAACCCACTTTTATTTCTTCATCTTTCCAAAATAATCCATCCTCAAGTTTTTTCTTAGCCAAAGCATGTACAAATTGTTTTACATCTTCTAAAGATGAAGGATTAATAAAGAGAACATTAGAAAAATTTTTTGTTTTGGGAAAATCTTCTGGAAGTAAAATTATATAAAGTTTATTAAAGGGATATAAAGGACCTCCCACATTTTCTAAATAATAACCTAAGGTTTTAAAATTCTCAAAAAACCTTTTAAGATCTTTTTCAGATAAATTATAAAATTGTGGGAAATAATAGAAATAAAAATCAAGACGTTTATAAGAAAATTTTATTTTTTCTGGTTTCAAAGTGCTTATAAATAGGCAGGGGGTTAAAATTGGTTTTTGGATTTTAAAAGTATAAATCAAAAAGTCTTTATTCCTTTTTATTTCCAATTCTTCAGATGGGATCAAAATCTCCATATTTTCAAAATTACTGGGAATTTTGAAATTTATTTGATAAATAAAAGGTTTGTCAGGGTAAGGGAAGGGTGAGGAAACAATAGTTATAGGTAAAAGGTAAGGATTGATGTTTTTTTCAAAGGAAATGTAAAGAGTACTTCTATTTTTAGCCAATATATTTAAAGATCCATCTTCAGAGAGAAATACCTCGGAAGAGGTTTCAACTTCATTTATGGTTAAATCAGAAGTTATGAATTTATACTCTTCATTATAACTAAATTCAGCAAAAAGAGAGCCTTTAAGAAGGTTAAATTTTGGATAAAATTCTAAATCTATTTTAAGTAAAAGAGGGGTTCCTAAGGAATAATTAGGTAAGAAAAGAGCTATAAGAAATAAAATATAAGTAAAAATCTTCATGGAGAAAAAATAAAATTTTTTGAAAAATAGTTTTTTTGAAATATAATAACAGAATTACTATACTAAGAAAATTCAATTTTGTAAAGAAATAGATGACAAAGGTAAAAGTTCTTATTTTTTGGGGGTATGGAATAAATTGTGAAGTAGAAACAGCTTATTCTTTTAAAATCTCAGGGGCTGAACCTGAAATAGTTCACTTTTCAGAAATTTTTTTTGGTGAAAAAAGAATTACCGATTATCATATTTTATGTTTTCCTGGTGGATTCTTAGATGGAGATCATTTGGGAAGTGCTCAAGCTTGTGCTCATCGTTTTAGATACCTTAAAATTAAAGGAAAAATATCTCTTTGGGAGGAATTACTAAAATTTTTGGATCAAGGTGGGCTTATATTGGGAATATGTAACGGATTTCAACTTTTGGTAAAAATGGGTTTACTTCCTGGTGGTAAATATTTAGGACAGAGAAAGGTTACTCTTACTAATAATAATTCCGGTAAATTTGAGGATAGATGGGTTTATTTAAAAGTAAATCCTAATACTCCTTGTGTATTTTTAAAAGGACTTGAAGAGCTTTATCTTCCTGTAAGACATGGAGAGGGTAATTTTGTAGCTAAAAATAAAGAAATTTTGGAGGAACTAAAAAGGAACAATCAAATTGCCCTTCAATATATAGATCCTGAAACCAAGGAACCTACTTTAAAATACCCTTTCAATCCCAATGGTTCTCAGGAAGCGGTAGCAGGCATATGTGATCCCTCAGGAAGAATATTTGGACTTATGCCTCATCCAGAAGCCTTTAATAATTGGACCAACCATCCTCGTTGGACAAGAGAAAAAAACAAAGTAGCACAAGGGCTTTACATTTTTAAAAATGCTATAGAATGGGTAAAAGCTAATTTGCTTTGATGAATCCTAAAAAGATTGCTCAATTTCTGAGGAAATTTTTGAAATTATGGAAGCATAAGGGAATTTTGATAGTATTTTCCTTAGCGATTATTTATTTAATCTTTTTTTGGTTATCTCCCTATATTTTAAAATATCTTCAAACTACCTATAATCAAAAATTTATTTTTTATAGTGTCTCTGAACCTTTGGTGTCACTTTTAAAATTTTCTTTAGTCTTGACCTTTATTCTCTTATTTCCTTTTCTTTGGTATTTTTTGATTTCCTTTTTTGATTTTCTTTATTCTTTCAAAAGAAAGCATTTTTGGTTATTCTATATATTAGGAATTTTTTTATTTTACTTGGGGGTATTTTTCTGTTATAAAGTTACTCTTCCCTTTGGAATAAAGTTTCTTATTTCGTTTAAAACAGAAAAGATTGAACCTGCTATTTCTCTTGGTCATTTTGTTAATTTTTTTTGTTTTTTTGTACTTGCTTTTGGATTAATTTTTGAATTACCTTTATTTATTTGTTTCTTATCCATAGGTAAAATTATTAATCCTTCCAAACTTGGCAAATACAGAAAGGAAATTTTTTTTATAATAGTTGTGATTGCTGCTTTAGTTACACCTACCCCTGACGCTTTTAATATGTCTCTTCTTGCAATTCCTCTATATATATTATTTGAACTCGGCTTATTCTTAAGTAAAATTATCAAAAAATCAGAAATTGCTTTAGAAGTTAATACTCCTTTGGAGGATAACCAGAAAGAGCGGTAGAGAGATCAGCAGCTTTATCAGGAGGCATAGCACTCAAAATACTTGCTATTTGTGAGCTCTTTAGTTGACTAAGTATTTTTACAGCCATATCTCTATCCATATTTATTAAAACTTCAGCAGCTTTACTTGCTCTCATTTCAGCTATTGCCTTTACTAAAAGTTTAGTTCTTTCATCTTGTATAGCTTCAATTTGCCTAAGTTTTTTGTCTATAGTAGTTTCTAAATCCTTTAAAGCTGCCATTTGTTCACGAATTCTCTTTTCCATAACCTCTAATTCCTTTTCTCTTAATTCTATTTCCTTTTCTTTTTCCAATATTTTAGCCCTTTCTAAGTCAAGAAGTTCAGAAAATTCAGGAGGACAACCTGTAAAGGTACCTTCTTTTGCTTCTACTCTATATACTTCAGAAAAAGTTAATACTGTAACCAATATAAATTTAACTACTCCCAAAAACACCAAGAACCAAAAAAGATCCTTAATTTTAATTTTAAAATTTATTTTGAAAAATTTAGACATACTTTCTTCCTCTTCTTAAAAGAATTAAATCATCCATATCTCTATAAAATTTTTTAATCTTTTCCATGTTCCACATTTGCTGAACTTTGTTTTTTGAGATTTCCATCAATTTTCTCTCTTTATAAGCTTTTTCTAATAGATTGAGAAGATTTTTTAATTCATCCTTTTGCATATCAATTTTTTTATTTAACAAATTTTCTAAATCTTTGTTTTTTTCTATTTGAAAAAGCTTATATTTTAGCTCTTCAACATTATAAATGCGTTCCTTTTCCAAGGTATCAAAATACAATCTTCTAAGAGAAATGATCGTTTCCTTTTCTTGTAATAATTTTTCGAGATTAATTCTACAATTTATAACTCTTACTTTAGCCTGTTCTTCTTGAAGACCTTTATACCAGGTCAAAAGTTTTAATATTTCCAATTTTCTTTTCATGGTCTTTTATTAAAAATTTCTTTTAATAGGTTTACCGAGTCTTCTAAGGAATATCTTTCCTCAACAGGTTGTCTTAGGAAATTTTTTAGATCACCTATTAGGGATAAAGCTCTGTCTATTTCCGGGTTAGAACCTTTTACATAGGCTCCTATATTTATAAGATCTTCAGCTTTTTTATAGGTGGCTAAGACTGAAATAGTTTTAGAAGCTAACTGTAAATGTTCCTTAGGCACAATATCCCTCATTACTCTACTTATACTTGCAAGTACATCAATAGGAGGATAATGTCCTTCATGAGCAAGATCCCTTGAAAGTATAATATGTCCATCCACTATACTTCTTACTGAATCAGCTATGGGATCATTAAGATCATCCCCTTCTACTAAAACATTGTATATTCCAGTAATATCACCTGCTCCAATTTTGGGACCAGCTCTTTCTAAAAGTTTAGGAAGCATTGCAAATACAGAGGGTGTATATCCACGTGCTGTAGGGGGTTCTCCGGAGGCAAGACCTATTTCTCTTCCAGCCATACAGAATCTGGTTAAAGAATCCATAAGAAGAAGTACTTTATATCCTTTATCTCTAAAATATTCAGCAAGAGAGGTAGCATAGTAGGCTGCTCTTATTCTTATAGATGGTGCCTCATCAGAGGTTGCTACTACAACCACTGATTTTTTCAATCCCTCCTCTTTTAAATCCCTCTCTATAAATTCCCTTACTTCCCTTCCTCTTTCTCCTATTAAAGCAATAACATTTACATCTGCATCGGTATATCTTGCTATCATTCCAAGAAGAGTACTTTTGCCAACTCCAGAACCTGCCATTATTGCTACTCTTTGTCCTCTTCCTATGGTTAAAAGGGCGTTGATAGCCTTAATTCCTACATCTAAAACTTCATTAATTGGAGCTCTTTCTAAAGGTTTTAGCGGTTCTCCATAAAGGGGATAAAAATCTGAAATTTTAGGTCTTTTTTTGCTATCCAAAGGTTCTCCTAAGGCATTCACTACTCTTCCTAGAAAATCTTCTCCCACAGGTGCATAAGAGGAACCTACAGGAAAAACTTTTGCTCCAATCTCAATTCCTTTTATATCACCTAAGGCTGTAAGTAAAAGTTTGTTATCCTTAAAACCTATAACCTCTGCAATCAAACTTGTATCTTGCCCTTCGATTCTACATAGATCTCCTACTTTTAAAAAGGGACCACTGCTTTCGATGGTTAATCCAATAAGTTTAGTAACCTGTCCATAGATTTCAAAAGGGATCATTTGCAAAATTTCTTTTTTGTATTTTTCTAAGCTTTTAACTTTCATCTTTTAATAGAGTATCTAAAAGTTTTTTCCATCTTTTCTCAAAGGTTGCATCAATAACTCCCAAGGAAGTTTCGATAAAAACACCACCTTTAGAAATGGATTCATCAGGAATTAATTTAATCTTTTGAGAAGGAGGAACATACTTTGCTAAATTTTTTTCTAAAAATTTATATTCTTCAGGATTAACCTTAATATTTAATTCTGTTCCCTCAACAATATAGTTCAAAGCCTCTCTTATTATTCTTAATGGAATTTCAGGATTTATTTTGATTTCTTTTAAAATCAATTTATTAGCTATATTTAAAGCTAAATCTAAAATCTCTTTATCTAAATTTATAATCAATTCCTGAATTTCCTTTTCTGCATTTTTTAAAAAGATTTCTATAGTTTTAAATTTTTCTTCAAATTCTTTTCCTAATTTTTCTTCTAATTTTTTATACTTTTCCTCTGCCTCTTTTTTTCCTTTTTCAAATCCTTCCTTATGTCCCTTTTTGTATCCTTCTAAATAACCCTTATTGAAGCCTTCTTTATATCCCTTTTCAAAAGCCTCATTTTTAAGTTTATCTTCAGGGGATTTAAATTTATTTTTTGTTTTGGATTCTGGTTCCAATTTTATCTCAAAAATAGACTGAAAAACTTCATTTTCTGAAGAACCTATATCAGGTGTAATAATAGGAACATCAATAGATCTTTTAGTTTTTAAAATTTTAGACAAATTCCTCCTCTCCTCTAGTAAGAACTATCTTTCCTTCTTGTTCTAACTTTTTAGCAGTTCTTATAATATTTTGCTGAGCCTTTTCAACTTCTGTAATTCTTACTGGAGGCATTAATTCTAATTCCTCCTTAAGTAAATCAGCAGCACGTTTACTCATATTTCTGAAGAATTTCTCTTTTACCTCTGAAGAAGCTCCCTTTAAAGCTAATTTCAAATCATCTGTTGAAATTTCTCTGAGAAGGGTTTGTATAGCAAAATCATCAACCTTAAGGAAGTCCTCAAAGGTGAAGAGATGTTTTCTTATTTCTTCAGCCAATGCAGGATTTTCATCTTCTATTTCAGTTAAAAGCTCATCTTCCAATTCTCTCCCTGCATGGGCTAATACCTCAGCAGCTTTTTCGGGTCCTCCTATTTTTTTACCTAAGGCGCCTCCAACACTTTGCAATTCAGCTTCTAAGGAATCACTTATTTCTTTTACAATTTCAGGATCTACTTTATCTAATAGAGCAATTCTCAGCAATACCTCTCCTCTTATTCTTTCAGGAAGAAGCTGCAAAACCTGTCCAGATAAATAAGGATCAAGGTGAACTAAAATAATAGCTATGGTTTGAGGATGTTCATTAGCAAGGAAACTTGCAATAGTTTTAGGATCAAGCTTTCTTAGTTTTTTAAAAATCTCAGGTCCGATTTCTTTTTTAATTTCTTCATATAGTTCTTTACCCTTTTCCCCGTAAGCCTTTAATAAACTTTGCTTTAAAAATTCTTCTGGAGAAACATTAATATTTCCCAAAATCTCTCTTACTTCTATATTAGCTTCTTCTAAGACTTTCTTAACTGCTTCAGCTGGTATGTATTCAATTTTTGCCATTTCAATTCCGATCCTTTTAATGTCCTCTTCATCTAAGTATTTGTATACTTCAGAAGTGAATTCTTCACCCATCAGCATAAGAAAAATAGCTGCCTTTTGTGGTCCAGTTAATTTATTAGGGTCTATTTTAGCCATTTTTAATATCCAGCTTCAGATAAGGCTTTTTTCCTTTCTTCTAAGGTTTCTTCTAAAAGCCATTTTTTAATAAGCATAGCAGCCCTTTCAGGTTGACTTTTTATAATTCCCAAAGCAATTTCTTGAGGTAAAGGCCCAAGTTCTTCCTCTTCAGGAGGTGGAGTTGGTATACCTGGACGGGTAGGAGGTACTTCAACAGGAATAGGTTTTGGTGTAAGGGCCTTTATAAGAGGTCTTATAACAAAAAGAAAAATAAGCACTAAAGCACCAATTAATAAAAGAGGTTTATAAAACTGAGATAGATAATCCATTACACCAGGTTTTGGCATAGGTACTTTTACAAATTCTTCAGTCTGAACCTTTACTTCATCTCCTCTATCTGGATTATATCCTATAGCACCTTTTACCAATTCTTCAATCCAGGAAAGCTTTGCAGTGGCATTTTCTCCTAAAGCATTTTTATCTACCAAAACCGCTACACTTATTTTTTTAATACTTCCTGGAGAGATTTCAAGATTTCTAACTTTTTTACTGACCTCATAATTTTTAAGACTTCTCTTTTTAGAATATGTTTCTCCTTGGATCTGAGGAGATGTGGCTTCCATTTTTTGAAGAAGTGTTCCTTTAACTCCAGCCTCTCCTCCTTCCTCAGGATTTTTACTCGTCTTTTGTTCTTCCTCTGTTTCCTCAGAGACAACTGCTATTCCTTCAGGATCATAAGTTTCTTCCATAATATTTTCTTTATCAAAGGAAAGATCGACCCACACCTGAGCAATAGCCTTTCCATATCCCAAAGCTCCTGAAAGGATTTCTTCTATTTTTTCTTTTAATTGTCTTTCTACCTTTTCTTTGTAAGCAAATTTAGTAACTGGTATCTCCTCTTCTTCCAAAGGAGTGTATAGGCTTTTTCCGGTATTGGCATCTACTACAGTTACATTTTTAGGCTCAAGTTTTGGCACTGCTCCACTTACTAAATTTACAATTCCTTTTATTTGGGAGGGGCTTAATTGATAACCTGGTTTTAATTCTATTAACACCGAAGCCTTAGGAGGTTTTTCTTCTTCAATAAAAACAGTTTCCTTAGGTAAAGCAAGATGAACCCTTGCAGATTTTACTCCCCTTATTCCCATAATAGTTCTTGCAAGTTCTCCTTCCAAAGCTCTTTGATAAGTTACTTTTTCTTGAAATTCTGTGAGACCCATTTTTTCTTTATCGAAAAGCTCAAATCCAGGACCAGCTCCACCGATTAATCCTTTACTTGCTATTTCCATTCTTACTTCAGGAACTTTATCCTTTGGTACATAAATACTTCCATCCATTTCCACTTTATAGGGAATTTTTTGTTCTTTAAGATATTGAACAATCTGCCCGGTTGTTTGTTCATCAAGCCCTCTATAAAGAAGTCCCCAGTTTGCTTGATTGTATAGCCAGATACTTAATACTAAAAGCAAAGCAATTCCTATAGATCCACCTATAAAAAGCATCTTTTGTCTTCTATTTAATTTTTTCCAAAAATCTATTAATTGATAAGGAACTTTTCTCAAATCCATATAATTCCCCTACAAAAAATTTTAAATTTGCATTCTCATAATCTCTTGGTAGGCTTCTAAAACTTTATTTCTTATTCTTAAAAGAAGTTTAAAGTTTAAATCAGCTTTAGAAATTGCCAGAGCAACTTCTGAAAAATCTATATCCTCACCTTTTGCTAAAGCCTCTAACATTTTTTGAGCTTCCTTTTGAGAATGATCTATCTCCTTTATTTTTTCTAAAAGAAAATTTTTAAAATCCAATTTATTTTTCAAAGCTCCATTTTGTAGATATTCAAAATTTTTAATTTGAATACTTGACCCGGGGTTGATTTTCATTTTAAGCCTCCAACTTTATTTTAATAAATCTAAAGTTCTGAGAATCATACTTTTAGCAGTAGAGAGAACTGTTAAATTTGCTTCATAGGCTCTTCCTGCAGATAAAAGCTCTACCATTTCAGTAATCACATCCACATTGGGATATTTTACAATCCCTCTTTCATCAGCATCTGGATGTCCAGGATCATATACTTCTTTGAAAGGAGAAGGGTCATCAGCTATTTTTTCTATTTTTACTGCTTTAAGCTCAGGATATTTTTCAGAAATAGGGGTAGCCTTTAAAACTACTACTTTAGCTCTATAGGGCCCTCCTTCTACAGTTCTTGTTACTTGAGAATTAGCAATATTTGTTGCTGCAATATTTAGCCTTACTCTTTGAGCTAAAAGTCCACTCCCCACTATTTGATATATTTTAAGTAAATTCATTTTTATCTACCTCCTTCAGTAATTGCTTCTCTTAATCTCTCCAATTCTTTGGAAAGGGCCTGAAGTGTAGCTTCATATAGCATTTGATTTTCTGTTAACTGAACTAATTCTTCTTCCAGATTAACATTATTTGGAGTGCCTAAGGATTCTTCTTCATAGGTTTTGATCAATTCTTTTAAACTTTTTCTAAATCCTTTAAGATGCTGAGGGTGAGTGGTTTTAAGACCACCCCTTTCGGAGAGATAACTCTGAATGACTTTTTCAAAGGATATGTCTTTTCTTCTATATCCAGGAGTATCAACATTAGCTATATTGGATGCAAGAAGAGAATGTTTGTAAGATCTTAGTTTTAAAGCTGTTTTTACCAGATTAAAAGTTCTTTCAAAAACTCCTAACATGGCATTTTCTACAATAAACCTTCTCTTTCGTATTGTTTAAGCTTGTTTCTTAAAGTTCTAACCGTTATTCCTAAAAGTTCTGCAGCTTTTGTTTTATTTCCCTTGCACATTTCTAAAGCCTTTAAAATAGCTTCTCTTTCTAATTCTGAAAGTGATTTTATTTCTATGTTATTTTTCGCAAAAATTGTGCCTATATTTGATGAAGCAAGGACTTGAGAAAAGGGATCTATTAGATTTTCAAGATCAATCAATCTTTCTTCACAGGTAAGGCAGGCACGTTCTATCATATTTTTTAATTCCCTCACATTTCCTGGAAAAGAATAATTTTTTAAAAACGAAAGAGCTCTTTCTGCAAAACCTTTTATGTTTTTATTATAAAGAGAGGAAAATTTTTCCAGGAAATAAAAGGCTAAAAGTTCTATATCTTCCTTTCTTTCTCTTAATGACGGAATTTTGACAGTAATGACATTTATTCTATAAAAAAGATCTGCTCTAAAACGACCTTCAGCAATTTCTTTTTCTATATCCTTATTAGTGGTTGAGATAAGTCTTATATCCACTTTTATAGGCTGATAACCACCTAAACGATCCACCTCTTCTTCTTGAAGAACTCTTAAAAGTTTACTTTGGAGATGAGGGTGCATTTCTGTGATTTCATCTAATAAAAGAGTTCCTTTATCTGCTAATTCTATTTTTCCCTTTTTTCTGAAATTAGCTCCAGAAAAAGCACCTTTTTCGTATCCGAAAAGTTCAGATTCTAAAAGAGATTCCGGTAAAGCTGCACAATTTATAGCAATAAAGGGTCCAAATCTTCTTGGACTTTTTTGGTGGATATATTTAGAAAGTAATTCCTTTCCTGTTCCAGTCTCACCTATTAAAAGAATTGGAACTTTACTTTGAGCAACCTCGTCCAACTTTTTAAGAATTTTAAGCATATAGGGATTTTTTGTAATAAAAGCTTCATTTTGCCAAAGAATCCTTTTTTCTTCTAAAGCATAAAGAATTGTTTTTTCTATAACCTCAAAAGGGGTTGAAAGAAGCTTAAAATCATAAGCTCCTCTTTTAATAAATTCTATAGCAAACTCTAAATCTGCTTTTTCAGCTAAAAAAACCAAAGATTTTATTCCCCATTTGAAGAAACTATCAACTATTAAAGGATTCTTTGTTTCTTCATAGGAAAGTTCATATACCATTACATCCACAGAAGAAGAAATTTTTTGAAAATCAAATTCCGGCTTTTTAAAAAATAAAACCTCAAGTCCTCTTCCTGAAAGAGAGTCTCTTAAAAGTTTTACTTCTAAACTATCGCCTACTATACATATTTTTCCTTTCATAATTTTTAAAATATTGCCTTATGGATTCTTTCTATGATATTTCTCATTTTTTCATAGCTCTTAGCAATTTCACTTTCCAAAGAATCGCCCTTTGTTAAATCTTTCCACATCTCTGTTGAAGCTTTAATATTTCCCTGTTTTTCTAAATAGTAAGCTTCCAACCATTTTATTTTTAAATTATCAGGAAATTTTTCTTTAGCATATTCTAAGGTCTTTTCAAATACGGTTTTATCAGCAAAAAGGGTTTCTAAAAGTAATAGCACATAATCATCAGCTTTAGCTCCAAAAAATGGGTTGTTAGTGTAGGCTAAAGCTTTATAATATTGTCTTAGATAAAGAGCTCTATCACGAAAATACTTTAGAAGCTTTTCTTTAAATTTTTCTGGCAAAGAGGAATTGATAGCTAAATTTAAATAATACTCACCACTTCCTAAGTTTTTTTGTGCTTCGTAAAAAGCCTTTAAATAAAAGTAATAGGGATCCTTTTTCAATTCTCCATATCTATTTTTTTCTAAAAAGATAAAAATCTGATTAAATAAATCTATATCTCTGTCTTCTAAAGCTAACAATCCAAGTTTAAGTAAAACTTTGGGTATAAAATCTTTTTTACCTCCTAATTCATAAGCTTTTATAAAGCAATAGGAAGCTTTAGTATAGAAATTATAATCTAAATAAATATCTCCTAAGGTATAATAGGCTTCTCCACATTTGGTTTTTTTAAAAAGATCCTTATCTTCTCCTTCTAATTTAACTATCAAAGAAAGATTTTTCTTTTCTAAACCTTCTTTAAAAAGGGAGCTTATACTTTCACAATAATAGGTTTTAACTGTCTCAATTAAAGAGCTTCTTTCATAGGTTCTTAAAAATTCTATAGCATTCTTTCTGGCTAAGAAATAATTTTTATTTTCGAAGGAAACTTTAACAATTATGAAACTTGCTTCTTCAGCTATTTTTTCTTCTGGATATTTGCTTTTTATCAGAATAGCAAAAGAGATTAAATCTTGTTTAGTTTTTTCAGGAAGAAGCTCTTTAATTAAAACTTTTTCATAAGCTATTTGATAGAGTCTAAATTTAGAAAAAAGAGCCTCTTTGGTACCATCCCAATTGGTAATAATTAATTCATAAAAGATTTTTGCTCTTTCTTCATCTTTTTTGAAATAAGCTTCTGCTAATTGGTATATTAATTCCGGAGCCTCTTTATAACTTCCATATACATTTATGAAAGTAAAAAAATCATCTTCAGCCTTTTTAAGTTCTCCTTTTCTAATAAAGTAAAAACCTCTAAGTTTGTAAAGTTCTCCCAGAACATTTTTAGTTAAAGTTTTATCTATTTTTTTGATTTCTTCTGCAGGAAGTTCCTTAATAAAATAAAGTAATACTTTAGCTTCTCTTTTAAGGTTTTCATTACAATAGGAATCTAAAAAATCTTTTAATTCTTTTTTAGCGTTTTTATAATCACTTTTTACTATATAAGCCTTTGTTTTTATTAAATTTGCTATACATGCTTCTTGAGTTCCTCTTTTTACAGAGATAACCTTTTCGGAAAACTCAATAGCCCTTTCTGGATAACCTGATCTGAGAAAGCTTTCAGAAACAATTAGATTTTCTTCAGGAGTTAAGGAAAAATCAGAAGGCAAATCATTTAAAAGTGATGTCACCTTTTCATAAAACTTTTTATTATAAGCATCTTTAATTTTTTGTATAATCTCTTCAGCCTTTTTTATTTCAGCTTCTTTTTCTTTGGTTTCGTTAGAAAAAAATAAAACAATGCCCAAATCTTTTGGTTGTTCAGAAACAGAAAGGGAAAAAAAAATAGAAATAAATAAAATAATTGTAAAAATTCCAGAGATAATAATAGAAAAGCTTAAATTTTTCATTTGATTAATAAAAAATCAAAAATCATACCAGATTATATTTTTTGAGTTTTTCTATAAAGGTTGTACGGTTCAGTCCTAATAATTTAGCTGCTTTTGTTTTTGTTCCTCTTGCGATTTCAAGAGCCCTTTTGAGATAATATATTTCTATTTCTCTTAAAATTTTGTTTAATTCAATCCCTTCCTCAGAAATATCTGGAAGTGCATATTTATTCAATATATCTTTTTCCTTAACTAAACTTTCTCTTACAGGAAATTTTGAATCTAATGAAGGCAGAGAAAGATCCTCAACTCCAATGATGTTATTTTCTGAAAGAATTACTAATCTCTCTATTAAATTTTCAAGTTCTCTTATATTTCCAGGCCAGGGATAATTAATAAGTTTTTCTAAGGCTTCAGGAGTAAAAGTCTTTTCTTCTATTCCCTCCCTTTCACATATTCTTTTTAAAAAAAACTTTGCCAATAAAGGAATATCTTCTTTTCTTTCTCTTAAGGGAGGAAGTTTAATAGGGATCACATTTAATCTAAAAAAGAGATCTTCCCTAAATCTTCTTTCTTTAACTTCTTTTTCCAAATCTTTATTAGTTGCTGCAAGGATTCTTACTTCAATTTTAATAGCTCTTTCACTACCTAATCTTTCTACTTGTTTTTCCTGTATCACTCTTAAAAGTTTAGCTTGAAGTTTTGGACTTAGATCTCCTATTTCATCAAGAAAAATAGTTCCTTCATTTGCCAGCTCAAATTTACCTGGTTTACTTTTTATTGCTCCTGTAAAGGCTCCTTTTTCATATCCGAAAAGCTCAGCTTCTAAAAGTTCCTCTGGAATGGCAGCACAATTTATGGGGACAAAAGGTCCCTTTCTTTTACTGCAAAAATGTATATATTTAGCTAAAACCTCTTTTCCTGTTCCTGATTCTCCAAGAATAAGTACTGTACTTGAAGAAGGAGCTACTTTTTTTGCCAATTCATAAATTTTTTTCATTTGTGGATTATGAGTTTCTAAAAGATACATATCAAAATTATATCACAATTTTGACAGAGATGTCAAATTTTTGATTATTTATTTATATATATATTTATGAGCATATTTTCTTACATGATGTCCTTCAAGAACATGAAATATACGTATCTTTTCAAGAAAATTTTTAGAAAAAGAACCGATAGGTAAGAAGATTACCTTTTTACCTTGGATAGAGGCAAATTTTTTGGCAAGATCACTGGGAGGGTTTTTAGCTACATAAATTATATACTTTTCTAAGCTATAATCTATTCCAGCTAAAAGAAGCCTTTCAGCCTTATTTTTTGCTATATCAAAATAGGAATCTCCCCATATATCATAAACTCTCATGGGGGGATAGGTAAGCATGAAACCTCCATATTTAGCTTTAGCAATACCTGGACCTATTACATTTTCCTTTGGATCTGTGGCATAAAAAGCCATATCTGATTCCTGATGATGTTCACCGTGCCAGGTAAAATTCCAAGGATATTTTTCTATCCCTGTTTTTGGATCTGGATCTTCTTCAAAAATTATCACTACCGAACCTGCCTTTGCACGAGCCTGAGGTTCTTCTTTCACATAGGGAGTTTCTTCAAAAATCCATTTTCTAATAGTCTCTCTTAAATCCAAACCATCTTTTAGTGAAGCAAGAAAGGGCTCAATTTTTCTCAGATTTTCTGTAACAACTTTGAGCCCCTTTTCCATTACCTTTTTTCCAAAAGTTTCCACTACTACATCTTCCGGGGGAAAGGAACAAATAACTCTTCCAGAAAAACCCTTTTTAAAAATTTTTCTTTCCTCTCTTGTAGTAAATTTTTTAAGAAAACTTAATCCACTTCTTATACTTTTTATTTTTCTTGAAATTCTCAATCTTTTAGAAGTTAATTTTAAATCCTCAGGTAAAAGGTTTATAGTAGGAAAAGGTGAAAGTTCTTCTTTTTGGAATTCATAAAAAGTTGCTATTTCCCAAAACCAAAAGGCAAATTCATCTCCTCCTATTCCTCTTACAGCTAAGATTAGGGTATAAAGATCAGGTATATATTGTCCTTTAATTAAAAGTAAATTTCTCAGAAATTGTCCAAAAACATGAAAATCCTTCGGAGAGAGTTTTGTTCCAGTTTCTTTACTATATTTCTTTCTTGCCTTCTCAAGAATCTCCTCAAATATAGTGATTCTATCAAGGGTAAAATTTTTATCTTCAATTAATTTCTTTCTATTTTTTTCGTATACACTCTGAAAATACCCAGGTTCAGAAAGGATCTCTCTTACACTTTTGGAATATAAAGTATAGATTTCTATTTCCTTAGGTATGTTTTTGGGAAAATATAATAAACCGGAGGTAATTTCAAGAGCCTTTATTACTCCCTTAACCTGATAAAAAGGTAAAAGTATAGCAACAGAATCATATTTTTGAGAAATTTCAAGAATTTTTTCTGCTGTATACTTTTCTCTTTCTGTAAGATGTTTTTCAAAAAAGGAAAGAGTTAAATCTACATATTTTTCAAATCCTAAGTCTTTAATAAGATAAGGAGAGAGGGGTATTAGATTAGATAAATCTTCCTGAGGAACATCTTTTGGAAAGTCTATAAAAAAAATGGGAATTTTAGAAAAAAGGGCATATCTTGTTGCTTCAACCAGAGGACATAAAGGTTCCACAATTAAATATTCAGTTTCTTGGTTTTTATAAATAAGAGAAATCACAGAGATATTAGGAAGATATTTTACCGCAAGTAACCATTTATCTTTTACAAAAAAGGGAAGAGCAATTGCTATGGCAGAAGGTTTAATTTCAGCTAAAAGTTTTATAATACTTTGTGTAATCTCAAGGTTACTTGGAAAAAAGGGTAGAAAATATAAAATTGAGGTTTTATTTTTAAATTTTTTTTCAATTCTAAGCATAATTTTGAATTAATCTAAAGGACGAAGAAAGGGTTTAATTGTTTTTTTATTTTCTAAAAGTTCTTTAAAATATATCAAAGCCTGAGGTCCCAGTATTACTGAAATAGCCTCCTTAAGAAGAGGTAAAAGATCGGCAGAGGTTTCAGGAGATTTATTTAAAAACTTCAATTTTTTTAAAACATAGCGACCTATACTCACTCCATCTCTGACACTATATAATTCTCCGTATTCATGAGCCATCTGTAAAAATCTTACTATGTAATCAAGAAGTCCTTCCTCAGCCCAAGGAAGATTTGTTTTTAAAATGGCTT
This sequence comes from Thermodesulfobacterium geofontis, assembly GCA_002877985.1. GTDB lineage: Bacteria > Desulfobacterota > Thermodesulfobacteria > Thermodesulfobacteriales > Thermodesulfobacteriaceae > Thermodesulfobacterium > Thermodesulfobacterium geofontis_A. The sequence goes on from PNIK01000029.1 coordinate 17,122, forward strand.
TTTCTTCTTCATAAGAGGGAAAATCAATAAAGATTTGAGGCTGAAGCCTTGATTGAATGTACTCTGGAAGTTCAAAGGTTGAGGCATCTTCATTCATGGTTACGCAAAGTCTGAAGTCTGGATGAGCTTTTATTTTAATTCCTGCTATTATAGATTCCACATATCTTCTAGCATCAAGAAGAGGAGCAAGGGATGCCCAGGATTTTTCACTCATTCTGTTTGCTTCGTCAATTATTGCAACCCCACCTTTGATCATGGCAGTAACAATGGGACTTGCAACATATCTTATTTTTTTATCTTCAGAAATAACAGGAGTTATAATGAGATCTTCAGGACGAGTATCAACTGTTGCCTGAAATATATAAACTTCTTTATTAAGTTTTTTGGCAGCTGCATAAGCAAGAGTTGTTTTTCCAACACCTGGTTTTCCAATAAGACGGGGAGTTAAGGGAAGATCTTTTTCATCCAGAACAAGCCAGCAAGCAAGAATCTGTTCAATAATCTCCTCCCTGGGATATAGTGGAATATTTAGTTCGTCAGGATGAGAAAGGTATAAGGTTACACCATCTATTACTACACTTTCCATGATGATTTTTAATATATCCCAGTTTAAAAAATTTTAAAGTACTATTACTTGACAAGAAACACTAAAAAGACTATAAAAATTAAGTTATGCAAAAAAGAGAAACCTGGGCAACAAAGATTGGATTAATTTTTGCAGCAGCAGGAAATGCTATTGGACTAGGCAATCTCTTAAGATTCCCTTCAAAAGTTGCACTTTATGGAGGAGGAGCCTTTATTGTTCCCTATTTTATCTCTTTGTTTTTACTCGGGATTCCTCTTATGATCTTAGAATGGGTTATTGGAAGATTTGCAGGTTCAAAAGGACACGGTTCTATGGTAGGAATTATGGGTGAATTTTTCAATCATTCTTATATAGCAAGGATTGTAGGAAGTTTAGGTGTTGTTATTCCCTTTCTTATTGTTTGTTATTATATATATATTGAATCTTGGACACTTGGTTTTGCCTTTTTTTCCCTCTTTAAAAAATTACCACAACCTATAGTAGCTGAAGATCCTAAGTTAATAATGATGCCTTTCTTGGATTTTTATAGAAACTATACCAAACCTTCTCCCTATGCCATTGTTTTTTTAACTATTACCCTTTTTGTTAACTGGTATATACTTGAAAGAGGGATAATAAAAGGAATAGAGCTTACAGCTAAAATTGGCATCCCGGCACTTCTTCTTATGGGAATTTTTCTCTCTATTGTTTCTCTTTCTATGAATAACTGGAAAGGATTGGAAGGGCTTTATTTTATTTTTAAACCTGATTTCTCAAGACTTCTTGATCCTCAGGTGTGGGTAGAGGCTTCAGGTCAGATTTTTTTTACTTTATCCTTAGCAATGGGAGCTATTGCCACATATGCAAGTTATGTAAAGGAAAATGAAGATGTTTTAAAAGCAGGACTTTATACAACGGGTTTAAATGAATTCGTAGAAGTGCTCATAGGAGCATCTATTGCTATTCCTGCTGCATTTGCTATGTTTGGAGCTTCCTCAATCCCTGAATTAGCTGAAGAAGGAACTTTTAGAATAGGTTTTATGAGTATGCCAGCAATTTTGACAGCACTTCCCTTTGGTTATTATCTTTCCTTTATATGGTTTTTTCTTCTTTTCATTGCAGCTCTTACCTCTTCTCTTGCTCTTATTCAGCCTCTTGTTGCTCTTTTTGAGGATGAACTTAAAATTTTTCATTCAAATTCTGTTAATATTTCCATGATTATGGTATCTATTGGTGCCTTTCTTTCTGCTTTTGTACCTAAATTTCTTGATGAACTTGATTTCTGGGCTGGGACTTTATTTTTAATAATTTTTGGTTTTATAGAAATTTTAGCTTTTGTGTGGCTCTTTGGAGTTGAAAATTTTTATAAAGAACTTACAAGAGATGTATTTTTAAAAATTCCTAAGGTATTTGTTTATCTTTTTTATGGAACTTCAGCTATATTTATAGGTTTACTTTTTTATTTTTGGACTATCACTAAACTTCCTGAATATCTTGGAGAACTTTCCTGGAATTTAATAATTGCAAGGGGATTTATAGTTGCTTCAATTTTATTAATTATTCTTATAGCAATTGAAAGTAAGAGAAAGTATTTTGATCAAGAAAGGGATGATTTATCTTGACAAAGAAAAAAATTGAGAATATATTAAAATTTGACGCCGGGGTGGCGGAATTGGAAGACGCGCTGGCTTGAGGGGCTAGTGGACGTAAATCCGTGCGGG
>PNIK01000026.1 GCA_002877985.1 Thermodesulfobacterium geofontis
TTGATAGAGCATATTTAAGGAAAAAAGGAGTTATTCCTAAGAGAAGATTGACAGTAAAAGGAAAGGGTTTAAGATGATTTTGTTTAGAAAATTAAATGAGGCATTGAATCTTTTTCGTTTAGATTTTTAAATGAGGCATTACGTCTTAAAAATTAAAATTTAAACAGAACTTTTTACCTCTTCAGGTGTAGTAAAAAAAGCTACAGCAATCAATATCCAAGCTACCAGATTTATCAGAATTCCAATTATTACAATTGTTAAAATAGTGCCAATGAAATACCACAAACCTCCAGTTCTAAAAAGATTAACCCCTGTATAAGAAGAAAGAAGAGTAAAAGAGGTTTTTAAATAATAGGCACTAATTATTAATAGAAGATAAATTATTATGAAAGCAAAAATAGTTCCGATTCCTATACTTGAAAACATATGAGAAGGATAAGAAAAGGGTCCCATCATAGTAAAAAGCGAGAAAAAAGTTATGCCTACAATCAATATAACTACAAATCCACTTATTATTGCAAGAACAAAAGAAATTAGAGCATTACGAAAGATTTGAGGGTCACTATAAATTTTAGAAAACATATTTAGAGAAATAAGAATAAGAATTATACCTACCAGTCCTGAAATAGCACCTAAATAAGGTGTTATAGTTAATACTAAAAGTATTGCCCCAATTCCTCCCAATAATTTAGATGTTGACAAACTTTCATTCATAAATTTCCCTCCTAAAAGATTATCATGATTGTTTAATGTTTTGCAAATTTTTATTTTTGTCATTTTCAAACCACCCACTTTCAAAAAATCTCCTATACCCCTGAATCCCTTCTTGAAGCACACCTTCTTATATATCCCATATATCCGATTTTCCTTCTGATAAATCTGCCAGCTGATTCTCCCCTCCTTTATTAAAATGAGAACCAGGTTTTTGCCTGTGTAAAAGTAAAGAATAAGAGAAAGAAATAAAAAGTTTATGAGATCTAAAAGGGGTAATGTCTTCAAATTTAGTAAAAAATTGGGTAAAAGGAGGTTTAAAAGTGGATGTAGAGATGTAGTAAAAAAGTTTTTTAAAGAAATTTAATTCAAAAAGTCTTGTCTTTTCTTTAAAAACCTTCATCTATCCCTCTCATGGAACAGCCTTGATTATTAAAAAATATTATAGAAAAAAATTAAAATATGGACAAGTAAATTTTTTGAATTGAGATTGAAAATCAAAAAATTTTTGTTATATTTGAATATATGGATTTTATCAAAAAAATAGAATGGATAAGAAAATTTTTAGAAAAAAATAATCTTTCAGCCTTTCTTTTTACCTCATTTCCGAATATCTTTTATTTAACTCAATTCAGATCCTCTAATGCATTTATTATAATTATGCCCCAAAAAAACTATTTTCTTACAGATGCAAGATATTTTGAAATGGCAAAAAATAAACTAAAAGATTGGGAAGTTATTCTTATAGAAAATGATACCTTTTCTTTTTTTAAAAAAATTATCAAGAAATTAAAAATTAAAAACTTAGGATTTGAAAAAGATGGTATTACCTATGATTTTAAAGAAAAACTAAAAATAAAGGGAATTAGATTTAAAGGATTTAATGGAGTTCTTAAAGATTTAAGAATAATCAAAGATGAAGAGGAACTTAAGCTTCTAAAAGAGGGTATAAAAAAAACTGACCAAGTTTATAGAGAGATTGTAAAATTCCTTAGAGAAGAGATATTTTCCAAAATTAAGGAATTAACTGAATTAAGGCTAAGGGGTATTTTAATCTCTAAAATTTTTGAACTCGGCGGGGAGGGAGAGAGTTTTCCTGCTATAATAGCAAGTGGGAAAAATTCAGCTATTCCTCACTGGGAAAGTTCTCATAACAAAATTAAAATTAATGCTCCTCTCTTAATAGATATGGGTATTGTTTGGAAAGGATACTGTACTGATTTTACAAGAACCATTTACTTAGGAAAGCCTCACTCTGAATTTAAAAATTTTTATGAGATTGTTAAAACAGCTTGGTATAAGGGATTTGAAAAAGTAAAAAGTGGTATTCCTGTTTCTGAAATAGATAAAACTATAAGAGAATATTTTAGAGACAAAGGAGTTGATAAGTTTTTTCTTCATGCTACAGGACATGGCATAGGAGTTGAAATTCATGAACCTCCGAGAATTTATTATAAGGAAACTTTTGCAAAAAAAAGAAAAAAGGATGAAGAAATTATAAAAGATGGGATGGTCTTTACCATAGAGCCTGGGCTTTATTTCCCAAATAAGTTTGGTATAAGGCTCGAAAATATGGTATTTGTAGAAAAAGGAAAAGGAGAAATTTATTCAGAAATTGGTCTTAATTTGGAGATTATAAATTAAATGAAGGAAAGAAAATTTAAAAATATAAAAGTTGCTTTAGTTGGGAATCCAAATGTAGGTAAGACAAGCATTCTTAATTATTTAGTAAAAGGAAGTTTAAAAATCGGGAATTGGCCAGGTGTTACTGTAGAAAAAAAAGAAGGACATGTTTTTTTTCAAGATTATTATATTACTTTTATTGATCTTCCAGGAATTTATACCTTAGAAGAAACTGTCTCAGAAGATGAAAAAATAGCCCTAGATTTTCTTCTTAAGGAAGATTATGATCTTATTCTTAATATTATAGAAACTCCAAGGATGGAAAGGGATCTTTATTTAACCTCTCAACTCCTTGATATAGGAAAGCCAATTATTTTAGTTCTTAACATGATAGATGAAGCAAAGGACCTGGGAATTGAAATTGATGTGGAGAGACTTTCTGAACTTTTAAAAACCAAAGTTATTAAAACTAACGGTAGAACCGGAGAGGGTATAGAAGAAATTTTTCCTGCTATAGTAGAGGTCTATGAGAAAAATATAAAACCTATATCTATAATATACCCTTCTGAAATTGAAAGCAAAATCAAAGTAGGTAAATCCAAATGGATTGAGTTGCAAAAATTGATAGAGGAAGATCCAGAATTATACGAAAAAGTTAAAGAAAAAAGACTAAGATTTTCCAAGGGATTAGCTAAAGAAATAATTCGTAGAAAAATCTTACACAAAAATACCCTAACAGAAATTTTAGATAACCTTTTTCTTCATCCCCTATTTGGAAATCTCTTTTTTATTTTTATAATGTATCTTTTTTTCAAAATTTCCTTTGATTTCTCCGCACCTTTTACTGATTGGATTGATGGATTTATGCAAGATTTTTTATCTCCTTTAACTTTTAGTATTTTGAATAAATTAGGTGCTCCTCTTTTTTTAATTAATTTTGTTACAGGAGCTTTAATAGGAGGTATAGGAATAGTTCTTACTTTTATTCCTCTTATTTTTACTATGTATTTTCTTTTAACTTTACTTGAGACTTCAGGATATCTTCCAAGAGTTGCCTTTTTAATGGATAGATTTACCCATAAATTAGGACTTCATGGACAGGGGCTTATTCCTCTAATGCTTGCACTTGGATGTAATGTTCCAGCCATAATTGCAACAAGAACCTTTCAGGATACGAAGGATAAACTTCTTGTTATAGCAATGATTCCTTTTATTTCTTGTCCAGCAAGACTTGTGGTTTTTTCTTTTATAACTTTGATCTTTTTTAAAAAGCCTGTTCTAATAATTTTTACACTCTATATGATAGGATTTATTTTTTCTGTAATTACAAGCATTATTTTGAGGAAAAGTTTTTTTAAAAAAGAATTATCCCATTTTGTCATGGATTTTCCACCTTATAGAATTCCTTCTCTAAAAATGGCTTTTAACATTACCAAAGTTTATTTGAAACAATTTCTTTATAGGGCTGGAACAATTATATTTGTAATTTCTGTAATTATATGGCTTCTTTTGAATCTTCCATATGGAGAAAAAAATATAGAAAACACCTTTGCAGGAAAAATAGGGAAAACTCTAAGTTATATTTTTAAACCTATTGGATTAGGAGACTGGAGGATTACTACTTCCTTACTTTCCGGTTTTCTTGCAAGAGAAGCAATGATAAGTAACATGGGAATTATTGTAGCTCAAGAAACACAGGAAAAAACTTATTCAAAAATCGAAATGGGTTCTGCTTTAAAGGAGCAATTTATAAAATTAGGGGGAGCCTTTAAAGAGGCCATTATTTCTATATTTTACCCCCTTCCAAAAACACTGGAAGTTGAAGAAGAGACAACAGGATTAAAAGACAAAATAAAAGGACTCTTAACACCTAAACAGGCTATGTCATTTCTTTTGTTTGTTTTGATTTATAATTCCTGTTTGGCAACTGTTGTGATAATGGCAAGGGAGGGAAACTGGCGTTTTTCTCTTGGGTTTTTATTATATAGTTTCATCTTGGCTTGGCTCTCAGCTTTTATAAATTATCATCTATTTTAAAATTTTTAAATTTGTCTTTTGTGGTAAAATTTCAGGGAAATTATTTTTTTCTCTTCAAAAATTGCAGGAGGTAGAAAAATGAGAGTTGTTATTATTGGTGCTGTTGCCTGTGGTACAAAGACTGCTTGTAGGCTTAAAAGATTAAGACCCGATGCAGAGATTGTGCTTATTGATAAAGATGAATTTATTTCCTATGGTGGATGCGGAATGCCATACTATCTTACAGAAGATGTTTCTCATATAGATGAGCTTAGAAGAACCATTTTTTATGTTTTAAGGGATGAAAAATTTTTTCAGGAAATAAAAGGTATTACTACTTTAACCAAAACTCTTGCAGAAGAAATAGATAGAAAAAAGAAGGTAGTAAAAGTTCGTTATCTTGAGAGTGGGAAAATGGAAGAAATACCTTATGATAAACTTGTTATAGCCACTGGTTCTGTTCCTAAAATTCCTCCCATACCAGGTGTTAATCTTGATGGAGTTTTTACTCTTTCAAATCTACATGATGCAATAAAAATAAAAGAAAGACTGGTTAGTAAAAAAGTGGAAAGACCTTTGGTAATAGGAGCTGGTTTTATAGGACTTGAAGTAGTTGAAGCTTTTGGAGAATCCTGGGAATTGCCTGTAACACTTTTAGAATACTTTCCTCAGGTTTTACCAAGATTTATAGACCCTTTTATATCCCGTATAATAGAAAATCATTTAAAAACAAAAGGAGTAAATGTTGTTTTAAATGCAAGAATTAAAGAAATAGTAGGAGAAAATGGAAAAGTAAAGGGTGTAAGGACGGAGAACGGATTTTATCCTGCAGATTTAGTTTTACTGGCAACTGGAGTAAAACCAAATACAGAGCTTGCTAAAAAAGCAGGATTATTTGTATCCCCAAATACAGAAGGTATTGTGGTAAATGAAAGGATGCAAACCTCAGATCCAGATATTTATGCGGGTGGAGACTGTGTAGAAATAAAACATTTAATTACAGGAAAAGGTGTAGTTATGCCCATGGGTTCTCTTGCTAATAGACAGGGTAGGGTTATTGCCACAAACATTGCTGGCGGAAAAGCAACTTTTAAAGGAACAGTAGGAGCCTTTATTCTTAAATGTTTTGATATGGCTATAGGAGGTTGTGGTTTAAGCTTAGAAATTGCACTTTCAGAAGGTTTTAAAGATGCAACCTATGCCTTAAATATCCAACATGAAAGAGCTCATTTCTTTTCTACAGGATATTCCTACTATTCTTTGGTATTTGATAAAAGAACTACTAAAGTGCTTGGTTTTCAGACTGTAGGTCCTTTTACAGATGGAACTTTAGCTAGGGTTCATGCCATTTCAAGTATTTTACCCTCAACACCAACCATAGAAGAAATTAGTTCTTTAGAACTTCCCTATTCTCCACCTTTTAATACAGCCTTAGATCCCATTCATGTTACTTCTTTTATTGCTGAAAATATTATTTATGAAAGATTTAAACCTATAGCTTGGGATGAAATAATTGAAAGACTAAAGAAAAAAGATGATAAAATGTTAATAATAGATGTAAGAAATCCTAATGAGGTAAAAGATATAACTCAAAAATATCCTAACTGGATAAACATTCCTTATCAGGAGGCAAGGAGAAAAATAAAGGATTTACCAAGGGATAAAGACTTAGTTGTAGTTTGTAGTGTAGGAGCAAGAGCTTATGAAGCTGCAAGATGGCTTATAAACGAGGGATTTAAAAATGTATATGTAGCACTTGGAGGAATAATTTTACCAAAAAGTTGGGGAGTTGAGTTTTAATGAAAATTCAGGCTGTTCGCGGGTTTAAAGACTGGCTTCCAGAAGAATTTGCTAAATACGAATATCTCATAGAATTGGCTAAAAATATCTTAAAAACTTATAATTATAAAGAAATAAAAATTCCTATTCTTGAAAAAACAGAGCTTTTTGTAAGATCCATAGGAGAATTTACTGATATTGTACAAAAGGAAACTTATACCTTTCAGGATAGAAATAAGGAGTTTTTGACACTCCGACCAGAAGCAACTGCAGGAATTTGCAGAATGATAATAGAAAGAGGTTTATTCGTAAACCCAAAGCCCTTAAAATTTTTTACTGTTGGTCCCATGTTTAGACATGAAAGACCTCAAAAGGGAAGACTTCGTGAATTTTTTCAAATAGATGTGGAACTTTTTTCTGAATTAAATCCATACATAGAAGCTGAAATTATTTCTTTAGCTATGGAAATATTAAAGGCACCTTTTTTCCAAGAAAAGGAGCAAAAAATTTATACTTTAGAAATAAATTCTCTGGGTTGTTCTGAATGCAGACCTAAATATAGAGAAGATTTGTTAAAATTTTTAGAAGAAAATAAAGAAAACTTATGTGATACCTGTAAAGAGAGAATTACGAGAAATCCCTTAAGGGTTCTTGATTGCAAGATAGAAACCTGTAAAAAAGTAATCTCAAAAAGTCCAATTATTACAGAATATTTTTGTGAAGATTGTAATGCTCATTTTAAAAATCTTAAAGAAATCTTAGATTTTATAGGAATTAGGTATGTGGAAAATCCAAGACTTGTTAGAGGACTTGATTATTATGTAAGAACTATTTTTGAAATAAAAGCTAAAGGACTGGGAGCGCAAGATACAGTAGCAGCAGGAGGAAGGTATGATTATCTTTTAGAAGAATTAGGAGGTCCCTATTTACCTGCTATAGGGTTTGCTATAGGTCTTGAAAGATGGTCTATTTCTATTTTTGGAGATGAAGAAAAAGGAGGTGTTTTAAGTTCTGAAAAACTTTTAGAAAAACTGAATCCAGACATTTTCCTCATTCTTTTAGGAAAGGAATCTTTAATTAAAGGTTTTCAGTTAGCTACATTTTTGAGAAAAAAAGGATTAAGATGTGAAGTAACCTATGAAGAAAAATCCTTAAAAGCACAGCTTAAAAACGCAGACAAACTTTCTGCCAAATATTCCCTTATATTAGGAGAAGAAGAATTTAAGAAAAAATCTGCTGTACTTAGAGATATGAGAAAAAGTATCCAGGATAATATAGAGTTTAAAGATTTGGAAGATCTTTCAGTCAAGGTTTTTGAGAAGGTGAAAAATGGAGTTTAGTGTCTATCCTTCAAAAAGTGAATTTTTAAAATTAATAAGAAAATATAATCTTATTCCTGTTTGGACTGATTTACTCTGTGATCTTGATACTCCTATTTCTTTATTTTATAAAGTATTTAAAAACGAATATGGATTTTTACTTGAGAGTGTTGAAGGTGCTGAGAAGTGGGCAAGATATAGCTTTATTGGAATAGAGCCTTTTTTGATTTTTAAAAGTAAGGGAAAAAGAATTGATATATTAGAAAAAACAAAATCTGGTTTTAGTAAGAAGGAAATTCAATCTGAGAATGCCTTTTTAGAATTAAAAAAACTTATAAAACAATTTAAAACACCAGATTTTAAAGAACTTCCAAGATTTTCAGGTGGAGCAGTAGGGTTTGTAAGTTATGAAAGTGTTAGATTTTTTGAAAATATACCCTGTGGAAAGGATACTCTTTCTTTTTCAGATTTGCATTTTATGTTTCCGGAAATACTTTTAGTTCATGATAGGTTATCTCATACTTTAAAACTTATTTATAATATCTGGAAAAGAGAAAATGAAAAAAATCCTAAAGAGCTTTATGATTTTGCTTTCCAGAGCTTAAAAGAATTAAAAGAAATAATTTATAAGGAAAGAGTTTTAAAAGAAGATATTCCTTTAAATTATTCTATTTCTTTTTCTCCTGAGATTTCAAAAGAAGAATTTTTATCCATGGTAAAAAAAGCTAAAAAATATATTGAAAATGGAGATGTTATTCAGGTTGTGCTTTCTCAAAGATTTTTTCTTGAGTCAGAGATTTCTCCTTTTCTCATATATCGAGCTTTAAGAAAAGTTAATCCTTCTCCCTATCTTTTTTATTTGAAATTGGGGGATGAAGTTTTAATAGGTTCTTCTCCAGAAATTCTCGTAAGAATGGAAGGAGATATTATTGAAACAAGACCAATTGCTGGGACGCGGAAAAGAGGTAAAACAGAAGAGGAAGATAAAAAATTGGAAATGGAATTAAGGCAGGATGAAAAGGAATTGGCAGAACATATAATGCTTGTTGATCTTGGAAGAAATGATATTGGAAGAGTTTGTAAATATGGAAGTGTAGAAGTTTATGAACTAATGGTAGTTGAAAGATATTCCCATGTTATGCATTTAGTTTCAGGTGTTAGAGGGAAAGCAAAAGATGGTATTGATATGTTTGATACCTTTTCTGCCACCTTTCCTGCAGGAACAGTCTCTGGTGCACCAAAAATTCGTGCTATGGAAATAATTACAGAGCTTGAAAAGAAAGTAAGAGGCCCCTATGCAGGAGCAGTGGGATATTTTGGATTTTCTGGAAATATGGATTTTTGTATAACCATAAGAACTCTTTTTCAAAAGAACAAAAAACTTTATCTTCAAGCAGGAGCAGGAATAGTTGCAGACTCAGATCCAGAAAGGGAATATGAGGAAACTATAAATAAAGCAAAAGCTTTATTTAAAGCAGTAGAAATGGTTAAAGAGTTTTATTGAAAATGAAGAGAATTTTAGTAATAGATAATTACGATTCCTTTACTTACAATCTTGTACAACTTATTGGTATCATGCTTGAAAAACTTTGGAAAGGTGAAGTTTTAGTTTTTAGAAATGATGCTATAACTCCTGAAGAAGCTTTAAAGCTTAATCCAACACATATAATTATCTCTCCAGGTCCTTGTACTCCTAAAGAAGCAGGTATATCGGTGGAGCTTATTAAAAAAGCAAAGGGTAAGGTGCCTATTTTAGGAGTATGCCTGGGACATCAGTGTATAGGTGCAGCCTTTGGAGCAAGAATTGTTAAGGCAAAAAGACTTATGCATGGAAAGATTTCTCAGATTTATCATGATGGAAAGGGAATTTTCTCAGGACTTCCTAATCCTTTTTCAGGAATGAGGTATCATTCTTTAGCAGTAGATTTTGAAACCTTGCCTCCAATTTTTGAAATTTCTGCTAAGGCTGAAGATGGAGAAATAATGGGTATAAGACATAAAGAATTACCTATAGAAGGGGTACAGTTTCATCCAGAATCTATAGGGACTTCTCTTGAGAGATGGCAAATTCATAAAGCTCCACCTGAGGATTGGGATTTTAAAAGTAATAATCTTCCTGAAGGGGTCATTCTTTTGAAAAATTTCCTTAGTTTTTATTAAAAATGTTTAATAAGATCCAAGAATTTTTTAGAAATTTTTTGCTTTGGCTTTATCTTATTTTAACAGTCCCCACTTTTGGTATATTAGCTCTTATTATAAGAAGGCATTTTTGGGCTTGCATTTGGTGTAAAGGATTTCTTAAGATTCTTGGGATAGAAGTAGAAATTATTAAAAATAAAGAACTTCCCAAGGATATTTATATTTTCATGAGTAACCATCAAAGTCAACTTGATATACCAGTTTTAGAAAAGGTTTTAGAACCCTATAATATTAGATTTTTGGCTAAAAGAAGTCTTTTTAAGATTCCCTTTTTCGGTTGGGGAATAAAAGCCTTAGGCTATGTTCCTGTAGAAAGAGAAGACCCTCGGGAGGGATTAAAAAGTATATTGGCTTGTATAGAAAGAATAAAAAAGGGAATATCTATTGTAATTTTTCCAGAGGGGACAAGAAGTAAAACAGGAGAACTTCTTCCTTTTAAACTTGGAGGATTTTTAATTCCTTTAAAGAGTAAAGTTCCTGTTGTAGCTGTTTCTATCTGGGGAACAAAAGACATTTTACCTAAGGGATCTCTTTGGTTTAAAGTTTCATTAAGAAAAAATGTTAAAGTTTATATAGATGAACCTATTGAAACAAAAGACTTTAGTGGAAAAGATAAAGAGAAGTTGGCTCAGTTGGTAAGAGAAAAAATTTTGAAAGGACTTGAAATACTCAAAAAAGAAGAGGGGGCTAAATAAATATGGGAGAAATTGTAGTGGTTCCCTTAGAAGAAGAACTTAAAGAATCTTACTTAGATTATGCAATGAGTGTTATAGTAGGAAGAGCATTACCTGATGTGAGAGACGGACTTAAGCCTGTTCAGAGAAGAATACTTTATGCTATGTATGAAACAGGAAGTGACTGGAATAAACCTTATAAGAAAAGTGCAAGAATAGTAGGAGAAGTTATTGGTAAATATCATCCCCATGGAGATATACCTGTTTATGAAGCAATTGTCAGAATGGCTCAGGATTTTACTATGAGATATCCTCTTATTGATGGTCAAGGTAATTTTGGTTCTGTTGATGGTGATGCTCCTGCAGCTATGAGATATACAGAAGTAAGACTGTCTCGTATTGCTCATGAACTTCTTGCAGATATTGAAAAAGAAACTGTAGAGTTTGTGCCTAACTATGATAATACTCTTAAAGAGCCTATAGTTTTACCCTCAAAAATACCCAATCTTTTAATTAATGGTTCTTCTGGAATTGCAGTTGGTATGGCAACAAATATTCCTCCTCATAATCTTTCTGAAGTGATAGATGCACTTCTTGCCCTTTTAAAAAATCCCGATTTAAACATTGAAGAACTTATGGAATATATAAAAGGACCTGATTTTCCTACAGGGGCTTTTATTATTGGAAAAGAAGGTATCAAATCTGCTTATACCACAGGAAAAGGGTTAATAAAGTTAAAAGCTAAATATAAATTTGAAAAGGAAAAAGAGAAATTAAAGATTGTTTTTACTGAGATACCCTATCAAACAAGTAAAGCTAAAATTGTGGAAAAGATTGCCCAGTTAGTAAAGGATAAAAAATTAGAGGGAATATCCGAAGTTAGGGATGAATCTGATAGAGAAGGAATAAGAATTGTAGTGGAATTAAAGAAAGAGTGGGCAGAAGCTCCACATACTATTATTAAGAAACTTTATGAAATGACACCTTTAGAGACGACCTTTGGAATTATTTTATTAGCTCTGGTTAATGGGAAGCCTGAAATTTTAAATCTTAAAGAAATTCTTCAAAATTTTCTCAACTGGCGAAAAACTGTTATTATAAGAAGAACCCAATATGACTTAAGAAGGGCTGAAGAAAGAGCTCACATTTTAGAAGGTTTTTTGAAAGCCCTATCCCATATAGATGAAATTATAGATCTTATTAAAAAATCCCAAACCCCACAGGAAGCAAAAGAAAAGCTCATCAAAAAATTTGATTTTTCGCCTATACAGGCTCAGGAAATTTTAAATTTGAGACTCCAAAGGTTAACAGCTTTAGAAAGAGAAAAAATAATGCTTGAATATGAGGAATTAAAAAGGGCTATCAGTTATTATAAAAAAATACTTACCCATGAACCAACACTATTAACAGTAATTGAAGAAGAACTAAAGGAAATAAAGGAAAAATATGGAGATACAAGAAAAACACAAATTATTGAAGAAGACAAAGAAGAAATCTTGAGTTCTGAAGAAAAAACTCCCAAAGAGTTTTCTTTAATTTTAATAAGTGAAGAGGGATATATAAGAAAGCTCAATTTAGATATCTTTTCTCTTCAGAAAAGAGGTGGTAAAGGAACTCTTGCCTTTTTCTCAGAAGAGAAACTAAAAATAGCTTTGCAGGTTGCTTCTGATTCCCGATTGTGGTTATTTACCAAGAAAGGAAAAGTATATCCTTTAAGCTTAGAAAATATTGGTTTTTCCACAAAAACAGCTAAGGGTACCCATATTAAAAATTTTATTCCCTATTTAGAAGATGAGATCTCCTTTGTTTTACCTTATAAAGAAAAGGGTTATCTCATTCTGGTAACTAGCAAGGGAATAATTAAAAAAATTAAAGTTTCAGAAATAAAAAATCTCAGAAAAAGCGGTTCTACAGTAATAAAACTTAAAAAAGATGACTACTTAAGAAGTGGAATTATTACAGATGGGAATGAAAATTTGTTAATTGTTACTAAGAAAGGAATGACTATTCACTTTTCTGAAAAAGATTTGGGGACCACTAAAAAACAATCAGAAGGTGTAATAGGAATAAAATTAGAAAAGGACGATGAGTTGGTAGAAATAATAAGTACTAAAGAAAAAAAATATTTATTTACTATTACTGAAAGAGGATTGGGTAAAAAAACTCCTATTAAAGAATTTAGAATTCAAGGGAAAGGTGGTAAAGGAATAATTGGGCATAATATAACTGAAAAGAGCGGTCACATAGCAGGAGCAAGGGGTTTAACAGAAGAAGAGGACATAATTATTTTTTCAAGTTCAGGAAAAGCTATAAGAATTGAAGATAAGGAGATTCCAGAGCAAAAAAGATCTACCAAAGGAGTTAGACTGATTTCTCTTTTACCTGGTGAATATATAACAGGAATTTCTGTAATTGAGAAGAAAAAATAAATTGATATAATCAATTTTTATGTTATTTTGTTTAAAATTTTATGATAATAAGATAAAGGATTAAGAAATTCAGGAGGTATTTATGTCTAAGAAGGTGCGTCTCGCTATTGTAGGGGTAGGTAATTGTGCCAGTTCTTTGGTTCAAGGTATTTTTTATTATAAAGAGAAAGGTTTAGAGAAAGCAGAAGGGATTATGTTTTCTGATGTAGGTGGATATAAACCCTATGATATTGAAATTGTTGCTGCTTGGGATATAGATGAAAGAAAAGTTGGTAAGGATATAGCTGAGGCAATTTTTAGTCTTCCCAATTGTACAACTATTTTTTATAGAGATATTCCTAAGTTAGGGGTAAAGGTGAGAAAAGGAAAAGTTCTTGATGGGGTAGCCAAACATATGAAAAGATTTCCTCAAGAAAAAACCTTTATTATTTCTTCTGAAAAGGAAGATGAATTAGAAGATGTGGTGGCAGTTCTTAAAGATGTAGAGGCAGATGTTTTAATAAATTATGTTCCTGTAGGTTCAGAGGAAGCTGCAAGATTTTATGCCTCTGCCTGTTTAAAAGCAGGAGTTGCCTTTGTTAATGCTATGCCCACCTTTATTGTTTCGGATCCTCAATGGGGGGAAAGATTTGAAAAAGAAGGCATCCCTGCGGTGGGAGATGATATAAAATCTCAACTGGGTGCAACTATTTTACACAGAGCTTTGATTCAGCTTTTTGTGGACAGGGGTATTCCTGTAAGAAGAAGTTATCAACTTAATTTCGGAGGAAATACAGATTTCCTTAATATGCTTGAAAGGGAGAGATTAAAAACTAAAAAAATATCTAAAACTGAAGCTGTAACAAGTTTAATTCCCTATGATATTGGATGGGAAAATATCCATATAGGTCCTTCTGATTGGGTACCTTGGCTTAAGGATAAAAAAATTGCTTATATAAGGATTGAGGGTGAGCATTTTGGAGGTGTTCCCATGTCTGTGGAGGTGAGATTAGAAGTTGAAGATTCTCCTAATTCTGCTGGCTCAGCTATTGATGCCATAAGATGTGCTAAACTTGCTAAAGATAGAAATATAGGAGGCCCTTTAATTTCTATATCTGCCTATACTATGAAACATCCTCCTAAACAAATTCCAGATTATATTGCCAAACAGATGGTTTTAGAGTTTATTGAAGGTAAAAGGGAAAGATAAAAATGGAAATTTCTCAAAGACTTAAGAAGATCCCACCTTATCTTTTCGTAGAACTTGATCGTCTAAAAAATGAAAAGATAAAACAAGGAGTTGATGTCATAGATCTTGGAATAGGAGATCCTGATATTCCCACACCTTATGAATTAGTGGAAGTAGCCAAAAAAGCGATAGAAAAAGCAGAATATCACAGGTATCCCTCCAATTGGGGAAGTTTGTTTTTTAGAAAGGCCTGTGCAGATTATATAAAAAGAAGATTTGGAATAAAACTTGATCCTGAAAGGGAAATATTAGCTCTTATAGGTTCTAAAGAGGGTATTGCCCATTTTCCTATAGCCTTTATAAATCCAGGTGATATAGTTTTATGTCCTAATCCTGCTTATCCTGTTTATCATTTAGGTGCCATATTTACAGATGGTATTCCTTATTATATACCACTTTCCTGGGAAAATAATTTTCTTCCTGATTTAAGTAAAATTCCTCAGGAAATATTAGAAAAAGCAAAAATTATGTGGCTCAATTATCCCAATAACCCTACAGGAGCAACTGCAACCAGGGAATTTTTTAAAGAAGTAATAAAATTTGCCAAAAAATACAATATTATAGTTGCCCATGATGCAGCTTATATTGAAATGTATTATGAAGAACCACCTATAAGTATTTTAGAAATAGAAGGTGCAAAGGACATAGCTATTGAATTTCACAGTTTATCTAAAACATTTTGCATGACAGGATGGAGAATTGGCTTTGCAGTAGGGAATGGTTTTTTAGTTTCAGCACTTGCTAAGGTAAAAAGTAATATTGATTCTGGAGTTTTTACTGCTATTCAAGAGGTAGGAGCTTTTGCTTTAAATAATTTGGAAAATCTTGTTCCCCCTTTGATAAGTATATTTAAAAAAAGAAGAGATTTTTTAACTGAAGAACTTAAAAATCTGGGTTATCAATTTATAAAACCCTCAGCTACATTTTATCTCTGGGTGAAAACTCCTAATGGACTTCCTTCTCAGGAATTTTGTAAAAGGGTTCTTCAAGATATAGGAGTAGTTGTTACACCTGGTATTGGGTTTGGGAGTGCTGGAGAAGGTTATTTTAGAATTGCTTTAACTGTAGGGGAGGAAAGATTAAAAGAAGCGGTACAAAGATTTTCTACCCTGCAAATTTAAATAAAATTGTTTTAAGCTTGGGAAGTAATTTAGGTAATCGGGAAAAAAATTTAAAAAAGGCTCTCCAAGCTTTAAAAAAACTTCCCCTTAGGATAATAAAAGTTTCTAAGATTTATGAAAGCAAACCCTGGGGATTTAAAAGTCCTCATTTATTTTTAAATTTAGTACTATTGGGAGAAACATCCCTTTCACCTTGGGCTTTTATTTTTGAAATTAAAAAAATAGAAGCAAAGATGGGAAGAAAGCTAAAAAAGAAAAAATTTTATGAGGATAGGCTTATAGATATAGATATCATTTTTTATGAGAATTTAGTAATAAAATCAAAAAGTTTAACTATCCCTCATCCTCACATGCATGAAAGGGATTTTGTAATAATTCCATCCTTGGAAATTATTCCCTTCTGGATTCATCCTATTTTTAAAAAATCTGTGGCTGAGCTCTATAAAGATCTAAATTTGTCAGAGAATAAATCATGAAATTTTTAATTTTTATAGCTTTTTTAATCTTTATTTACTGGTACTTTTTTATAAGAAAAAAAAGGCTTACCTCTGATAAACTCGGAGAACTTGTTGAAGAATTAGTATTAGATGAAAATTGTAGGCGCTATATTAAAAAAGAAGAGGCAATTAAGGTAGAGATTGATGGAAAAAACTATTATTTTTGTTCAAAAAAATGTCTCTCCGAATTTTTACAAAAAATCTCTAAATCTCAACCATAACATCTTTAAAAATTTCAATCTCATCAAGAGCCTTTCCTGCTCCCAATACTACACAAAACAAGGGATTTTCTGCTACTTTAACTTCTAATCCCATTTCTTTGAAAATTAATTTATCCAGGTTTCTGAGAAGCGCACCTCCACCAGAAAGAAC
This sequence comes from Thermodesulfobacterium geofontis, assembly GCA_002877985.1. Taxonomy (GTDB): domain Bacteria; phylum Desulfobacterota; class Thermodesulfobacteria; order Thermodesulfobacteriales; family Thermodesulfobacteriaceae; genus Thermodesulfobacterium; species Thermodesulfobacterium geofontis_A. The sequence goes on from PNIK01000026.1 coordinate 15,969, forward strand.
AATTCCCCTATCAACTATATCTGCAGATAATTCTGGAGGAGTTTCCTCAAGAACCTGTTTGATTGTCTGTAAAATTAGTTCAACTGGTTCTTTCATAGCTTCCTGGACTTCTTTTGAAGATATGGTGATAGTTTTAGGTATTCCTGTAACTAAGTCTCTTCCTTTTATTTCCATAGTTTCGTAAGGCTCTTCTGGTAAAACATCTCCTATATTAATTTTTATTTGTTCAGCAGTTGCCTCTCCAATTAGGAGATTATATTTTCTTTTTATATACTGAGAAATAGCCTCATCTATTTTATCTCCTGCAACCTTTATAGAATGACTTACTACTATTCCGCCTAAGGAGATAACTGCAACCTCTGTAGTTCCGCCACCAATATCTACTATCATATTTGCTACTGGATCTGTAATAGGAAGTCCGGCTCCTATTGCTGCAGCCATAGGCTCTTCAATTAAATAAACTTCCCTTGCCCCCGCTCCCTCTGCACTTTCTTTAACTGCTCTTCTTTCAACCTGAGTAGTTCCAGAAGGAACACTTATAATAATTCTCGGTTTTAGAAAATATCCTCTATTATAAACTTTCTGAATAAAATACCTTATCATAGCTTCAGTAACCTCAAAATCAGCAATAACTCCTTCTCTTAAAGGTCTTACAGCCTTTATATTACTTGGGGTTTTCCCAAGCATTCTCTTAGCTTCTTCTCCTACAGCAAGAACTCTTTTATATCTGCCATCCTCTTTCACAGCCACTACTGAGGGCTCGGTAAGAATAATACCCCTTCCTTTTAAATAAATTGAAGTATTTGCAGTTCCAAGATCTATAGCTAAGTCTTTAGAAAGCCAATTAAGAAATTTAGATAGCATAATTTTCAACCTCTCAAATTATTTTTAAAACTAATTTTAAATTACTTTTTAAATTTTAAAAGAATTTTAGAAGGACATCACTACAAAGGGACCAAAACCCTTATGGGTATCTTTCATAGGTAAAAATATAAGTTTTTCTGGTATTCTATGATAAAAGTAGCAAGCTAAAGCACACATTATAGCATCTAAAACACCCTCGGTTAATTTAAAATTAAAATTTATGATCAAATTAAATTTTTCTTTTAACCATTGAATCAAAAATTTTTCTTCTTGCTTAGAGATTTTCTTTTTATAAGTGAAAGAAAGTTCCTTTTTGCTCTCAGGCAGACAAAAATAGAGATTTGCTCTGGGATGAGTTTCTATTATGGTTCCGCAAAAAGGGGATAAAGCCTCACCAAGAAGGAGTGCTCTTATAGGAACAGCCATAAGCGTATGATATGAAACTACCCATGATTTTGCCTTTGGAGGTAGAAGATTTTTTAAGGTTTTATCTGAAGTTCTAAATCCTCTCTTATTTTGGAGAGAAAAACTTAAAGGAGCATCAAAAGCTACTCCTAAAACTTTATATTTTTTACAAAAATCTATTATCAGAGAAAAATCTTCTATGTAATTGGGATTAAAGGGATTTTCCAAGGATAACAAGGGGCATAATTCTAATAAATCTTTTTCACTTTTTAAAACTACAATCCAAGTATTTTTACTACCAGCTATATCTATTCCTAAAAAATAAACCATAATATATTAAAATAATAAACTGAAAATAATTGCCGAGTAAAATTATAATAATATAATAAAATAATATAATAATATAATAATATAATTCTAAAAGCAAGGGTAAAAATGTCAAAGATTCTCTTAGTTGATGATGACAAAATTGTTTTAAAAGTTCTTTCTAAAATAATTTGGGAAAAATTAAAAATGCCTTCAGATCAAGTGCTGAGTTTTAAAGATCTTAGTAAAGTTGTAATGGAAAATTCCTATTTACTTTCTATTTGTGATTATCATCTTCCAGATGCAGAACATGGAGAAGCTATTGATTTTCTTATCAAAAATAAAATACCCACTATTGTTTTGACTGCTTCTTATGACGAAAGAATTAGAGAGGAGATTCTTGAAAAAGGTGTGATAGATTATTTAGTTAAAGGAACACCCAATATACTTGAGCATATTATTTATGTCCTTTCAAGGGCTTTAAGGAATAGAAATATAAAAATTCTTGTAGTTGATGATTCCCCAACTGATAGAGCATTGATGAAAAAGATTTTAAAAAATATGCTTTTTCAGGTTTTTGAAGCTTCAAATGGTTCAGAAACCTTAGAAATATTGAAAAACAATCCAGATATAAGGTTAATAGTTTTAGATTATTATTTACCTGAAGAGGATACTGTAGAATTGATATATTCTATTAGAGAAAAATTTAAGAGGAACGAAGTAGGAATTATTGTTGTTTCTGGAATTATTAAAACGAGTATGATACCCATTCTTTTAAAAGCTGGAGCAAATGATTTTTTAAGTAAGCCCTTTAGTAAAGAAGAATTCATGGTAAGAATAAACAATACTATAGAGATGTTAGATATGATAAAAGAATTAGAATTTTATGCTTATAGAGATCCACTTACAGGTCTTAGGAATAGAAGATATTTTTTTGAGGAAGCGGGGAAATTATGGACTCTTGCCAAAAGACAAAATTCAAAGTTAGCCTGTATTGTAATAGATATAGACAATTTTAAAAAAATTAATGATACCTATGGACATAATATAGGGGATGAGGTTTTAAAAGATTTTGCTAAACATTTAAAAGATTTTTTTAGAAGAAAAAGTGATTTAATTGCTCGAACAGGAGGAGAAGAATTTACTTTGCTTATAGGCTATGAAGAAAGGGAAAGGCTTTTAGAATATTTAGAAAATTTAAGGAAAAAAATAGAGGAAAATTGTTTAAAAATTCAGGAAAATTCAGAAGAAATCAAAATAAAATACACTATTTCTATGGGGGTTGAATTAGATCTTAAGGAATCTTTAAAAGAAATGATAATTTCTGCAGATCACAAGCTTTATAAATCCAAGGAAAGAGGTAAAAATTGTATTACCTTTTAAATTCTGTGAAAAGAGAAAAAAATTTTTAGAAGGGTTTCCGTAATGCCTCATTTAAAAATCTAAACCAAATAGGTTTCGATGCGGCAAATATGCTCTCTCAAGTATCCTCTGATATCTCTTTATATTTCTGTAAAGTTCTGCAGGTCTCTTAATTAACTTCAAGTAAACTACAAATCTTCTAACTGCACTATAATTCTTTTGCTCTACATAGCAGTTGTCGTTTTTCTTAAAAGGC
>PNIK01000002.1 GCA_002877985.1 Thermodesulfobacterium geofontis
TTGATAGAGCATATTTAAGGAAAAAAGGAGTTATTCCTAAGAGAAGATTGACAGTAAAAGGAAAGGGTTTAAGATGATTTTGTTTAGAAAATTAAATGAGGCATTGAATCTTTTTCGTTTAGATTTTTAAATGAGGCATTACGTATTATAAGGGTTTTATTGATTTAAATAAGTTTTAAGTAAATTTAAAATTTTTTCTGTGGCTCCGGTCTTTTGCTTAAATATTTCATATGCCTTCTTACCAAGTTCAACCCTTTTTTCAGGATTTTTAATCAAATCTTCCAATACATCTTTTAATTGTTCTTTCTTTATCTGTAAACAAACATCCTTTTCCAAGAACTCTTTTATAAAAGGAAAATTCCCCATAGATGGACCAAAAATGACAGGTTTCCTCCAATATATAGCTTCCAGTGGATTTTGTCCTCCATGAGGAATAAAACTTCCACCAATTATAGCAATATCACAAATTCTATAAAGTGAACCCAGAATTCCCATTTGATCGACAAGAACAATAAGTTTTGAAAAAGAATGCGTTTTTATATTTTCCGATAAATTACTTATTTTACTTATTCTGTAAAAAATTACATCCCGTTTATCCTCAATAAGAGTAGTTATGATTTTTTCGACATCATTAAACCTTTCTGGATGCCTTGGAACAAGAAAGAGTGAACCAGAACCTGGTATTTTGAAAAAGACTTCTGTTATCAATTTTTCCTCAGGGGAATGGGTGCTTCCAGCTACAATGACTGGTCTGGGAATAAGATTTTCCCATACAAATGAGATAGGAAGTAGTTCTATGTCAAATTTGGTATTCCCAGTGATTACAATTTTTTCCTCAGGTGCTCCCAAGGCTTTAAAACGTTCTTTATATTTTTCGTCTTGCACAGCAATTAAAGAAAATCGATTTAAAAGGGGCTTCAAGAAAAATTTAATTTTTTTGTATCTTTCAAAAGACCTATTACTTATTCTCGCATTTATTAAAAAGACTGGAATTTTCTTAGAGGTTGTTAAAATTAGATTGGGCCAAATTTCGGTTTCTGCTATAAGAAGAGCAGAAGGGTTAAAAATATTGAGCACTCTTTTTATAGCAAAGGGACAATCAAGAGGAAGATAGATAATTTTAACTGGAAGGTTTTTAAATTTTTGATGAGCTACATAGTTTCCTGTATCTGTAATAGTACTTAATAAAATATCATAATTTTTAACCAAATTTTTAATTAAACTTGATATAGCAACTACCTCTCCTACTGATACTGCATGTATCCATATAACTTTTCTTTGAGAAATAAAATCTTTTTTGCCGAAAAGGGCAAGCTTTTCTTTTATCCATCTTTTCCTGATTTCAGGAGGTCTTTTAAAATATTCCTTAGGTAATAAAATAGCAGAGACTATGTAATATAAAAAAGTATAAGCTAAATATTTCATTTTAGCTTCCCTATTAGTGAAATTTGAAATCCTCTGTTATTTTTGTGAAATCTGTGAGACCAGTAAGAGTCTTTGAAACAATAGGTACAATCTTTTGAAGTCCAGATATTTATAAGAGGAACTGAAAATTCCAGAGCTTGTTCTATGTTAAGTTGTTCGAGATCTAAAAAAATTTTTCTTTCTCTGAAAATAATAAACTTCTTAAAATTTTCAAAGTTCATCTTTAACTTTTCTAAAACTTCTTCTCCAACTTCATAACAACAAACTTTTATATGAGGACCTATGGCAATTAAAATTTCTTTAGGGTTTATACCTAAGTTTATAATTTTTTGTAAAAATTTAGAAAGAATCCTTTTTACAGATCCCCTCCATCCTCCATGTAAAGCAGCTACAAAATCTGCATCTTTATTTGTTATCAAAATTGGGACACAATCTGCTGTCCTTACGCCTAAAAATATTTTTTTATTAAACGTAAATGTTCCATCTCCTTCTATTTCAAAAAAGGACTTTTGCATGGTCTTTTCGTTAACTTCTATGATCTTTGTGCTGTGAGTTTGTTTTGGGAAAAATAAATTAAAAGAATTAAAAGAATTTAAAAATTCAAAATTAAAAGGGTAAGGTAGTTTTTTAGAAAAAAATCCCAGAATCGGTAAATCTTTGAAAATAGAAGGAATTATAAGATCGGTTTTAAATAAAATTTCGAAACTGTGGATTAAACTTTCCATAATTATTGTTTAATCGATTTTAAAAAATCAGGAAGGATTTCTTTGAGTTTTATAAGAGCTTTACCTCTATGGCTTAATTTATTTTTTTCCTCGGGTGCAAGTTCGGCAGCAGTCTTTTTATAATCATATTCAGGGACCAAAAAAATTGGATCATAGCCAAAACCATAAGAACCTCTTGGTTCAAACCCTATAACTCCTTCCCATGTTCCTTCTGTAGTTATATACTTCCCGCTTGGATGATATACTACTATAACACAGACAAAACGAGCTTTTCTTTTCTCAAAAGGTATACCCTGAAGAAGCTCTAAGAGTTTCCTGTTATTTTCTTCATCAGTAGCATTTTCTCCTGCAAAACGAGAAGAGTAAACTCCAGGAGCATTATTTAAAGCCTCTACTTCCAGTCCTGAATCATCTGCCAGACACATTAGTCCAGTTTTTTCTGCCCAGTATTTAGCTTTAAGATAAGCATTTTCAAAAAAAGTTTTTCCTGTTTCTTCAGGAGATTCAATTTTGCAAAAATCTTGCAAAGTTTTTATCTCAAGATGTAGGTCTTTCAAAAGTTCATTGATCTCTTTTACTTTACCCATATTGGAAGTTGCAATAAGCAAAACGCTACTTCCCATCTTTTAATACCTCTTTCTGTTTTTTTATCAGTTCTAAGATTCCCTTATAGGCAAGATCTTTCATAATGCTCAAGTCATCCCATGAAAATGGTTTCTTTTCAGCTGTAGCCTGAATTTCTATAATTTTGCCTGATTCAGTCATAAAAAAATTGGCATCAACTTCTGCAATTAAGTCTTCTTCAAAATTAAGATCAAGATAATATTCACCTCCTATCTTTCCTACACTTATTCCAGCCAAATATTCTAAAATAGGATCCTCACTAAGTATACTTTTTTCTAAAAGTCTTTTTACTGCAAGTTTTAAAGCCACAAAAGCTCCTGTTACAGAGGCACTTCTTGTTCCCCCATCAGCATTCAAAACTTCACAATCAATCCAAAGAGTTCTTTCTCCAAGTTTTGTTAAGTCTACAATACCTCTAAGAGTTCTTCCTATAAGTCTTTGAATCTCCATAGATCTTCCTTTTCTCCCCATAGTTTCTCTTGGTGTTCTTTCAATAGTTGCACCTGGGATAAAAGCATATTCAGCAGTTATCCAGCCAGTTCCAGTACCTTTTAAGAAAGGAGGTACCTTTTCATCTAAACTCACTGTGCATAAAACTTTGGTGTTTCCAAATTCAACAAGAACCGAACTTAGAGGATTTTTTAAAAAGTCAAGAATAAAATTAACAGGCCTTAATTCATCGTAAGCTCTTCCATCGCTTCTCATTCATATTCCTCCCATCTTAGTTTTACCGTAACAGAGTTTTAAGGCAACTTTATCAAGAATAGTCTTAACTTCAAGAGAAGAACTTATATTTTCTCCCAATATTTCTTTCCACATTCTTTCTCCTTCCATACAAAAATAATATATTATTTTATCTTTTGTTTCTTCAATCAATTTTTTAAAAGAATAATAAAGTTTTTTTCTTAAGTCTACAAAATAACGTTTTTTCCCATCTAAACCTTCTATAAATTCCTGAGAATAAATTTTGGTTTGGGGAAATCTATTTTCTGCTATAGGTTTTAAATCTTTTGGAAATCGTAGAGTGCCAAGACTAATCCAGGCTATATTTTCAAGAGGAATAGAATTTAAAATTTTTTCTAAAACTTGAGGATAATCCTTTTCTGCATTTTCATAAAAAATTATAGGATCAAAATGAAATGCCACCGTAAATCCGTATTTAACTGCATTTTTAGCACTCTCTATTCTTTTTTCAAGAGAGGCAGTTCCTTTTTCTTCTTCTTTTATAATTTTTT
>PNIK01000064.1 GCA_002877985.1 Thermodesulfobacterium geofontis
AATTTTTATCGACAGAATCCTTGGAATCTACAGCTTTTATAAAAAATCTTAGTTCTTAATTATTTCAAATCTACACAAATTCTTGCTCTTTTGCATCAGCTAAAGTTAAATCATCTATTCTTATAATTTAATTGACAAATTTGATTAATTAACAATAATAATTTTTAAAGCAAAAATAGAAAAAAAGAGGAGAGCAAGTATGGCTCAGAAAATAGAAATAAGAATAACAGGGATGAGCTGTGAACACTGCGTTAAAAGAGTTAAAGAAGCTTTATCAAGAATAGAGGGAGTAAAAGAAGTTTCTGTTGAGCTTGTCTCTGGTAAAGGTTACATAGTTAGTGAAAAAGAAATAACTATAAATATTATAAAAGAGGCTTTAAAAAAAGAGGGATACGGAGTGAAAGAATAATTATTAAAAGGTTTTTAAGATGGAAGAAAAGGAATATAAAAAATCTTTTATAGTAACTGGGATGACTTGCATAAATTGTGTAAGAAGGGTGGAAAAGGCATTAAGAAATATACAAGGTGTCAGTTTTGCCTCAGTTAATCTTGCTACTTCAACTGGATTTATAATTGCTGAAAGGGAAATTTCTCTTGATGAAATAAAAGAGGCAGTTAGGTCAGCAGGATATGGAGTTTCGGAGGAAAAATTAGAAGATGTAGAGAAAAAACGCTATCTTCAGAACAAAAGAAATTTAATTCTCTCATGGATTTTTACTAGCCCTTTGATGCTTCTTATGGCTATTCATATGTTTTTTTATATGATTCCTTATTTTTCAATTTTAGAGTTTTTCTGGGGTGGAATTGTTATTTTTTATGCGGGAAAAGGCACTTTAAGAAGCGCTTTTATAGCCATTACCCATAAACATTCCAACATGGATGTTCTTGTTTCTACCGGAGCTTTGGTTGCCTGGTTAACCCCAGTTTTAGAAATATTAAAGTTTCCTATAATGTCTTTCGGTGCTTTAGGTGCAATGATAATGACTTTTCACATTACAGGAAGGTTTATAGAAGCTTATATAAGGGATAAGGCCACTAAAGAACTGAAGGATCTTTTAAAACTTCAAGCAAAAGAAGTAAGGATTTTAGAAGGTGATAAAGAATTATATGTACCTGTTTCTGCTGTAAAAATAGACACTATAGCACTTGTTAAACCTGGAGAAAAAATACCTGTGGATGGAGTAATAGTTGAGGGAGACTCTCTTATAGATGAATCAATGATTACGGGAGAACCTATACCTGTTTTTAAAAAAGAGGGTGATAAGGTTATAGGTGGTTCATTTAATCTATCTTCTCCTTTAAAAATAAAGGTAACTCATGTAGGAGAAGATACCTATCTTTCCAAAATGATTAAGCTTATTCAAGAAGCGCAGGGCACAAAAGTGCCTATACAGGCTCTGGCAGATAGAATTACAAATTTTTTTGTTCCTTCAGTTGTAACTTTATCCATTTTGGCTGCTATTTTTTGGTATTTTAATTTTTATAGATTCTATTCTTTCTTGGAAAAAATGAAAAATATTTTTCCGTGGATAATCTTAACTCACGATCCTTTATCTTTTTCTATTTTTGTTTTTATGTGCACTATAATTATTGCTTGTCCATGTGCACTTGGGCTTGCAACTCCTATGGCACTTATAAAGGCTACAGGTCTTGCAGGTAAAAAGGGACTTTTGATAAAAAATGCAGAGGCTATACAGACCTCAAAAGAATTAAAAGTAATCCTTACTGATAAAACAGGTACACTTACAGAGGGTAACCCAAAAGTTGTTGAACATAATTTAGATGAAAGAACACTTAAAATAGTTGCAAGTATTGAGAAAAGTTCAAATCACCCCTTAGCTACTGCTATTAGCAAACTTGTAGAAAGTTATCTTGAAGTAGAAGAAATAAAAGAAATTGCAGGAGAGGGAATGAAAGGAATTTATAATGGAAAAGAATATTTTATTGGTAAGCCAAAAAATGAGAAGATTTATGAAAACTTGCTAAAGGATGGGAAAATAGTTATTGAAGTTAGAGAGAATGGGAAAATGGTTGGCTATTTAGCAATAGAGGATCCACTGAGAGAAGATTCATATGAAGCTATTAAAAAGCTGAAAGCTTTAGGAATAAGAACAGTTATGGTGACAGGAGATAATTTTCAAACCGCAAGTGTTATTGCTAAAAAACTCGGGATAGATGAAGTATTTGCCCGTGTAAGCCCCCAAGAAAAACTTAATATAGTTAGAAAATATCAAGGATTTGGACAAAAGGTAGCTTTTATTGGAGATGGAATAAATGATTCTCCAGCCTTAAAAGGAGCTGATATAGGGATAGCTATAGGTTCAGGAACAGACCTTGCTATAGAGAGTGCAGATATTATAATTCTTAAAAGAGGGATTTCAAAGGCAGTAGATATAATTGTTCTTTCTCAAAAAACCTTTTTCATAATAAAACAGAATCTCTTCTGGGCATTTTTTTATAATTTAGTTGCCATTCCTGTTGCTATGATGGGACTTTTAAATCCTCTTATAGCAGAGTTAGCTATGATTTTAAGCTCTATAAATGTTATTTTAAATTCTCTTAGAATTAAGGCTTAGAAAAGAAAAATTTGGTTATAATAATTGATTATGCTATAATAATTGAAATGTGTAAAATTGGAGGAGGGTTAATATGAAAAAAAATGAAAAAAGAGGAATTAAAAAGGTTCTCATTGCTAACAGAGGTGTTCCTGCAGTAAGGGTTATGAATACCTGTAGGGATAAAAGAATAAAAACAGTTGCTATCTATAGTACCCCAGATAGATTAGCTTATCATGTGTTTTTAGCAGATGAAGCAGTGCATATAGGAGAGGCTCTTCCACATGAGTCCTATCTAAATATGGAAAAAATTATTAAAATTGCTTTGGAAAGAGGATGTGATGCTATTCATCCTGGTTGGGGTTTTTTAGCCGAAAATCCTGATTTTGCAGAGATGGTTGAAGATGCAGGTCTTATTTGGATAGGTCCACCTCCTAAGATAATTCGTTTAATGGGAGATAAAATAAGAGCAAAAAAAATTGCTCAAAGAGCAAATGTCCCTACAATTCCTGCTTTACTTAAAGTAGAAACCGTAGAAGATATACTAAAATGGATGAAAGATGAGGAAATAGAATTTCCTATTATGATAAAGGCTGCAGCAGGTGGTGGTGGGAAAGGGATGGTGAGAGTTGATAATAAAGAAGCAATTCCATTACTTCTTGAAAAAGCAAAGTCAGAAGCAAGAAAAGCTTTCGGAGACGATACTGTATTTGTAGAAAAATATATACAAAAGGGAAGACATATAGAGGTTCAAATATGCGGAGATAAATATGGCAAAATTGTTCATCTTTATGAAAGAGAATGTACCATCCAAAGAAGAAATCAAAAGATTCTTGAAGAAGCTCCTTCTCCAAGCATAAATGATGACTTAAGGCAGGAAATTTGTTTTACCGCTGTAAGATTAATGAGAGAGATAGGTTATTACTCAGCTGGAACTGTAGAATTTTTACTTGATCCACAAACAAAGAAATTTTATTTTCTTGAGATTAATACAAGGCTTCAAGTTGAACATGGAATTACAGAGCTGGCTACAGGGCTTGATATTGTAGGACTTATGTTTGATATTGCAGAAGGTAAACCCATTCCCTTTTCTCAGGAAGCCATTTTCCCAAACAGACATGCTATAGAGGTTCGAATCAACGCAGAGGATCCTAAAACCTTTAATCCATCCTTTGGGACTATAACAAGACTTGAAATTCCTCAGGGACCAGGGATAAGAGTTTCTTCCGGAGTTTATGAAGGAGCAGAAGTTCCACCTTATTATGACTCACTCATTATGCTTGTTATGGCTGCAGGTGCGGATAGAAATGAAGCTATAAGAGTTATGGATAGAGCCTTAAGTAGAGGATTAAGAGTTGAGGGGATAAAGACTACAGCACCTTTACTTTTAAGTATTATTAGACACCCAGAATTTATAAAAGGAAACTATTCAACAAGATTTATTGAAGAACATTACCAAGAGCTAATATCCATGTTTAAAGAAAAAACCCCTGATGATGAAGTATTAAAAATAGCTCATTATATAGCAGAAATATCAGCTCTTGGTCCACAAAGCTGGATGTAAAAAGAAATAAAAGGGGGGTTAGATATGAGCTATGTATTCGTAAAGCCTGGAATGAGTCCCAGAGAAATAGTTCAAAAAGTGAGAGAACTTCCCGGAGTTTGTTTTGTTTCAGTTGGTATGAGAGATGCAGGGCAATCTGATTATAAAAACCGCTTAAGGATGTATGATCTAAAAACACTTGCTCCTTATTATAATGAAATGGGACTCTTTGCTGCTGAATGTCATGGTGGTGCAAGATGGCATGTAGGGATTATGAATAGAAGAGAAAGCCCTTTTGAAGAGACAGCTATATTAAGAAAACTTATGCCCAATGTACTTCTTCAGACACTTATTCGTGAAACCAACATGTGGGGCTATAGACCTTATCCAAAAAATATAATTGAATATGTAGTTGAAAGAGTAGATATAGATGTTTGGAGATGTTTTTCCTTTCTTAATGATGTTAGAAATATGAGAACCGTTGCAGAAGTAGTTATGAAAAGAGGGAAACTCTTTGAACCTGCAATTTCTTATACAGTTGCTCCTTGGTTTGATACTAAATATTATCTGAAAGTAGTGGATGAGATTGTAGATCTCTGCGGAGGAACAGATGAAATAATTCTTTGTATAAAAGATATGGCAGGGGTAGGAACAGTAACTTCAATAACTGAGTTAATTGATGCTATAAAACAGAAGTATCCAGAGCTTGTTATTAATTATCACAGGCACATTACCGATGGTCTTTTCATGCCGGTTTTACTTGCTGCTGCTAAGGCAGGAGCAAAAATACTTGATGTAGAAGAAGATACCCTTGTTAGATTTTATGGGCATCCACCTATTTTGGCAGTTGAAGCCTTATTAAAAGAACATGGAATTCCTGTAAATCTTAATAGAGAGGCTGCAGAAAAGGCTGTACAAAAAGTTAGAGAATGGATAAGGGATTATGAGTGGGCAGAATCACCTTTTAAAGGCTTTGATCACATGGTTACCAGACATAAAATGCCAGGAGGAGCTTTCCCAAGCTCTTTTGAACAGGCAGAAAAAGGCGGATTTTTACATTATATGCCATATATACTTCAGGTTATGTCTCTCTACAATCAGATTGTTAAATATTTTGATGTTACTCCTGGTTCTCAGATTACATGGGTTACCTGCAGTGGAATAGTAAATAGATATGCTAAAGAAAGAGGAGAAGAGGGTGTAAAACATGTTATTAGACTTCTTAAAAAATTTGTAGAAGAGAAAAAACAAGATTTTTCCGCAATGGAACAAGAAGAGCAGGAAGAACTATTACAGCTTTTTAGACATGCTCCAGGTGATTTTAAAAACTTAATACTTGGACATTATGGAAAATTACCTGTTGGTTGGCCTGATGATTGGGTTTATCAAAGCACTTTTGGAGATCAGTGGAAGGAGAAAATAAAAGAAAGAAAGGAAACATCTCCTTTAGAGGCCATTCCAGATGAGGATCTTTCAGCCCTAAGAAAACAGCTTGAAGATGAGTTAGGAAGACCAGCAACTGAAGAAGAATTTATTCTTTACCTAATGCATCCAAAGGACGCTATAGATTTTATTAAATTCAGAGAAAAATATGGAGATGCACCCTTAGTATTACCTACTAAAGTTTGGAGAGAAGGTCTTAAAAAACCAGGTGATAGAGTTGATTTTGAATATGAAGGGAAACCCTATTCTATTGAACTTGTTTCTATAGGTGCTGAAATAGATGGAGTTATCCATGTAATTTTGAAGGTAAATAACAAAACCAGAGTTTTTGAAGTAAAAACTCCCAGGGCCAAAAAAGAAGAAATTAAAAAAGCAACTAAACCAAACGAGATAGGTGCTCCTATAAGTGGGACAATATGGAGAATAGGAAATCCCAAGAGAGGGGCTTTAAAGGTTGGAGATATAGTTCATAGGGGGGAAGAAATAGCAAATTTAGAATCAATGAAGATGGAAAATCCCATTGTCGCACCTTTTGATGCTCAAATTGTAGAGATCTGTGTAAATCTTGATCAAAGGGTGGAAGAAGGACAATTGCTTTTTGTTTTACAACCTCTTGAAACTATAAAACCAGAAGAACCTGAAGCAAAAATAGAAAACTTGCCACACTAATTTATGCCTGTAAAAACAGGACTCGCAGAAAAAAGAAAAATTTATCTAAAAAAAAATTTAGAAAAACTTCTTCCTCGTTTTGAAAAATTAAATCCCGAAAAGGTTATTTTATTTGGATCATTAGCAAAAGGAAATATTCATAAAGAGAGCGATATTGATTTAATAATTATTGTTAAAGATATTCCTTCAAAATTTTTACAAAGATTAGAAAAAGTTTATAACATTTTAGACCCTGATTTTTCAGTAGACATATTAGTTTACACACCAGAGGAGATTGAAAAAATGAAAGAAAAAAATCCTTTTATTAAAAAAGCTTTAGAAGAGGGTATAGTTTTATATGAAAGAAAGTCTTAAAGAGATAGCTAAGAAATGGCTTAAACAGGCTGAATACGATTTAAAGGATGCTGAGAAGGCATTATCTTGGAAAAGTTATAATTTGAGTTGTTTTCTTTCTCAGCAGGCAGCTGAAAAAGCTTTAAAAGCTTATCTTTATTTTGCAGGAGCAGAAGAAGTTTGGGGGCATTCAGTAGGTGCTCTATGCAAAGAAGCTATAAATTTTGATTCTTCTTTTGAAAATATTTTTTCCCAAGCTAAAGCCCTTGATAAATACTACATACCAACAAGATATCCCGATGCATTACCAGAAGAAACTGTTCCTTCTGAGGTATATGAAGAAGAAGATGCGCAAAGTGCACTAAAGAAAGCAAAAAATATTATTGATTTTGTAAAAATAAAATGTAAAGTTTAATTTAGATTTGACCCTAATTAAAAATTTTTGTATACATCATTTTATTAAAATCTTGGGGGTAAGGGAATGAAATTTTTAAAGATTTTTATTTTAGTTGTTTCAATAATACTATTAGTTCAAAATGGTACTTTTGCAGAAGAATATGCTAAAGAGATAAAGGAAAGAACTCTTACACTTCCTCGTTGTAATAAGCCAATAGGAGTAATTTCTGCAAAAAGCTTTAAATGTAAAGCAGCTGCCTGTCAGGGTGGAAAAATTGTATTTGGAGAGGGTTTTACAATTGAAACCACTCCTCAGGCACTTGGAGATGGTCTTGCAGATATGCTTATTACTGCACTTGTAAATACAGGATGCTTTAAAGTAGTTGAAAGAGCAGCTCTTGAAGAGATAAAAGAAGAACTTGAATTAATGGGTGTTAAGCCAAAACAAGCTCTAAAGGCTGCAGACTTTATTATAACTGGCGCAGTAACAGCATTGGAAATGAATGCAGGAGGTGCAGGTGGAGGCGGTTTAATTATTCCTCTTCCCTGGAAGTTTGGAGGTGGTTTGAAGCTTGGGAAAGCTAAAGCTCACATAGCACTTGATATGAGGATTGTTAGAGTAAGAGATGCAGAGATACTTGTTGCTAAAACTGTTGAAGGGAAATCTGAAAGATGGAAATTTGGAGCAGCTGTAGGAGGTCTTTTTGGTTCAACAGTTGGAGGGGGTTGGTTTGAAGCCTTTAAAAATACACCCTTAGAAGAGGCAACAAGAGATTTGATAGCTTCCGCTGTAACCTTAATTGTAAACGAATTAAAAGTATATGCCCCAGATGTGGTAATTACTGAAAAGACCTATGGTGAAGGGGGAGAGGAAGTTAAATAAAAACTTGACAATTTTTCAATTTATTATAAAGTTAGAGATGCTTTTTAGAAACTGTAAAGGAGGGATAAACAAGTATGTCTCCTATTTTTACTACTCAAACTCCTTGGGTTAAAAAAGAGGATGTTAAAAGAGAATGGTACATCATTGATGCTAAAGATAAGATTTTAGGAAGACTTGCTTCAAAGTTAGCATATATTTTACAAGGGAAACACCGTCCAGATTATACTCCTCATGTAGATCAGGCAGATTTTATTGTGGTTGTCAATGCGGAAAAGATAAAACTTACAGGAAAGAAACTTGATCAAAAAGTTTATTGGCGCCATTCTGGATATATGGGGGGATTAAAACTTGAAACAGCTCGCAAACTTTTAGAAAAAAAGCCTGAACAACTGATTTATCTTGCAGTGAAAAGGATGCTTCCCAGAAACAGAATGAGAAAAAAACTTTTAAAGAAGTTAAAAATATATGCAGGGTCTAATCATCCTCATTTAGCTCAAAATCCTAAGCCTTTAGAGATTTAAGGAGGGCAGAAAATATGGAAAGAATTTATGCTACCGGAAAGAGAAAAACTTCTGTTGCAAGGGTATGGATATATCCTGGAAGCGGTCAAGTTATAGTAAATGATAAACCCTTTAAAGAATATTTTTATGATCACATTGTAGCTGAAGATGTAATATTTGCACCTTTTAGAATTACTAATTTGCTTGGTAAATTTGATGTAAAATGTACAGTTGAGGGTGGAGGAAAATCTGCACAGGCTGAAGCTATAAGACACGGAATTGCAAAAGCCTTAGTCTCTTATATGCCCGATTTGAAAGCTATCCTTAAAAAGGCAGGATTCCTTACCCGTGATTCTCGTGAAAAAGAAAGGAAGAAATATGGACTCAGAGGAGCAAGAAGAGGACAACAATACTCAAAGCGTTAAAGAATCTTTCTGTGATCAAAGCAGCTGTTATTGGAGCTACCGGTTATACTGGTTTAGAATTAATTAGACTTTCTGAGAATCATCCTTATCTTGAGATTTCAGTTATTACTTCAAGAGAAAAATCAGGGAAAAGTTTAAAAGAAGTTTTTTCTTGGAATGGTAAATATGCAGAACTTGTGTTTGAAGAACCAAATGTTAAAAAAATAGCAGAAAAGGTTCAAGTTGCTTTTCTTTGCGTTCCTTCAGGAAAAGCTCAAGAAATGGCTTATGCTTTTTTACAAAAAGGGGTAAAGGTTATAGATTTTTCAGCAGATTTTAGATTTAAAAATGTCCAACTTTATGAAAGTACTTATTACATAAAACATAATTATCCAGAACTTTGTAAGAAAGCAGTTTATGGTCTTACAGAAATCTTTAGAAAAGAGATAGAGAAGGCAGAACTTATTGCCAACCCAGGATGTTATCCAACCTCAGCATTATTACCCTTAATTCCATTAGTAAAAGAAAATCTAATAGAAAAAGAGCCAATTATTATTGATTCTAAAAGTGGTACCTCAGGAGCTGGAAGAAAGGCAGAAAATTATTATAGTTTTTGTGAGGTAAATGAGGATTTCAAAGCTTACAAAATAGCAGAACACAGACATAATCCAGAAATAGAAGAAAAACTTAGCTTTTTTTCTGATACAGAAATTAGAGCTATTTTTACTCCTCACCTTTTACCCATAAATAGAGGCATTTTTTCAACTATTTATGTAAAGTTTAGAACTAAATCAGAAAAGATTAACGAATATTTAAAGGATTATTATAAAGATAGTCCCTTTATAGAAATAGTTCCAATAGGAAAGGTCCCAAGAATTGCAGAAGTTAAAGGAACAAACTTTTGTAAAATAGGTATTTTTGAAGACCGTAAAAGAAATTTAGGTATAATAGTTTCTGCTATTGATAATCTTATAAAAGGTGCAAGTGGACAAGCTCTTCAAAATTTCAATGTCATGTTTGGATTTCCTGAAGATACAGCTCTTCCAAAAGTCTCTTTATTTGTATAAGTATGTCAGAAGTTAATTTTCGTAATATCCGAATATTTATAGCCTATGATGGTACAAATTATTTAGGTTGGCAGATACAACCTAAAGGTCCCACTGTTCAAGGGTTAATTCAGGATGCACTCTCTAAAATTTTGGGACATAAGGTAAAACTTAAATCTGCTGGAAGAACAGACACAGGAGTTCATGCCCTTTATCAGGTAGCACACTTTTTAACTACCTCAGACAGACCGCTTGAAATTATTTTTAGAGCAATTAATGCCATATTACCTAAGGATATAGTAGTTTGGAAAATAGAAGAAGTAGATCTCAAGTTTCATTCCCAAAGAGATGTACTAAAAAAAACTTATGTTTATTATATCTACAATTATCCTATAAGAAATCCTTTAGTAAGGCTCTATTCCTGGTGGGTTCCTGAAAAACTGGATTTATCTGCTATGAAAGCCTGTTTACCTTTAATCATAGGAACAAAAGATTTTGCAAGTTTTAGAAAATCAGGAACAGATATAAAAACAACCGTAAGAACTATTTATGATGCCAAATTTAGAAGGGTTCCCTGGAAAAAACACATGATAGCTTTTGAGATAACGGGAAGGGGATTTATGCGGTATATGGTAAGAAATATAGTTGGAGCATTAGTTGAAGTTGGGAAAGGAAATCTTACAGTGGAAGATTTTAAAAAGATTTTAGAAGCAAAAGATAGAAGTGTTGCCCCACCTCCTGCTCCTTCTCAAGGACTTTTTTTAAAAAAAATAGAGTATCCAGAAATAAAAATCATAAATAGTTACCCAAAGTTTAAAGTAGAATTATAAGTATAAAATAAAGCTTTATTTTTAAGGAAAAAATTATATACTTTTTAAAATCTGAATAATTTAAGGGGGTTATAATGAAAATAATTGAAAAAGAAAGAAAGACTTTGGAGACAGAAATAAAAATAAGACTTGATCTGAATGGTAAAAATTTAGAAAAAAGTATTATTAATACAGGAATTGGTTTTTTGGATCATATGCTTGAGCTATTTTCTTATCACTCAGGGATAAAATTTGAGATAGAAGCTAAAGGAGACCTAAAAGTAGATTTACATCATACAGTTGAGGATATAGGCCTTACTTTAGGAGAGGCTATAGATGAAGCTCTTTCTGATAGAAAGGGAATTTCCCGTTATGGGGAATCAACTATTCCTATGGAGGAGGCTTTAAGTCAGGCTGTAATAGATCTTGCAAAAAGACCTTATTTTTACTATGAGGTCAAATTTCCTGTAGAAAAAATTGGAAGTTTTGATACAGAACTTATTGAAGAATTTTTAAAATCTTTAGCTATAAATGGGAAATTTACTCTACATATAAGAAATTTTTATGGAAAAAATGCACATCACATAGCAGAAAGTATTTTTAAAGCTTTAGCTTATGCTATTAAAAGAGCTCTTCAACCTATTGAGGTAGAGGTTCTTTCAACAAAAGGAACACTTTAATAGATCAGCCTATTTCTATATTTCTTTCTTTAAGAAAAACTTTCCAACTTTCTGGTAAAAATTTAGAAGAAAATTTTAAGTTATATTTGATTAGTGGATAAACCAAAGCTTTATTTAAAACTTTCTGAGAAGCTGGATAAGGGATAACTAAAATCATATAAAAAATAGTTATAAAAAAAATACCTTTTATAAAACCCAAAAGAGCACCTAAAATATAATCCGCAGCAGTTAAACTGAACTTTCCGAGGATACTTAAAATTATAAATCCTATTAGTACAAAACTAAAATAGATTAACAAAAAAGCAATGATATAACTTAATACAGGTAATACTTTAGGATGGGTGGTAATAAGTGCTCCAACATAAGGACTAATTTTTAAGGAAAGCCATCCAGAATAAAGAAAAGCAACTATCATTCCTACAAAAGAAAATATAACTCTTATAAATCCTGAAAGAAAACCTCTTATTACAAAATAAGCTAAAAAGCCTAAAGCAAAGTAATCAAACCATATCATATCTACTCTACATACCAAAAAGTTTCTGTTCTTGTATCTTTTAAAATTATACCAAAATTTTTTAATTGGTCTCTTATTTGGTCAGCCAAAATAAAATTTTTTTCTTTTCTTGCTTTTTCTCTTTGTTTTACAAGGGTTTCTATTTCTCTTAAATTTTTACCTATGGTTTTAAGTTTTCTTTCTTTCTCTACTCTCCAGAATTCTTCTGGTTCGGTTTCTCCAATTCCTAAGATTTTTCCAGAAAGGTCCTTAATTTTTTCACTTATCCTTTCTAACAAAAGAGCTTCTTCGGTTGTTAAATTGGGATTTCTGGTTATAAAATTATATATTTCATTTTCAAAGCTAAAAAGATGTCCTAAAGCTAAAGCAGTATTAAAATCATCAAGAAGTGCAGAAATAAAACTATTTTCAAAATCCTTTAAAGCTTTTTCCAATTTTCTTGCTTTCTCTGAAAGCAGTCCCTCTTTTATAGGTTGAGCCTTTTTAAGCCAGTACAAAGTTTCATAAAAACGATAGATTGCCTTTTCCATATTTTTCATATTTTGCTCTGAATAATCTAAGGGACTTCTATAATGGGTTGAAAGAAGAAAAGCTTTTATTACTTCAGGATGGAATTTATTTAAAAGATATTCCATAGTTACATAATTTCCAAGGCTTTTAGACATTTTTTCTCCATTAACAGTAATAAGCCCGTGATGGATGAAATACCTTACAAAGGGCTTTCCATTTGCACTTTCGCTTTGAGCTATTTCATTTTCATGATGAGGAAAAATAAGATCAAGTCCACCTCCGTGAATGTCAATAGTTTCTCCAAGATATTTAAGAGCCATAGCAGAACATTCTATGTGCCATCCTGGACGTCCTTTACCCCAAGGGCTTTCCCAGAATGGTTCCCCGGGTTTAGCCGATTTCCACAAAGCAAAATCTAAAGGATTTCTTTTCTTTTCAGATATTTCAATTCTTACTCCTGCAATCAATTCTTCAATCCTTCTCCCAGATAACTTTCCGTAAGAGGGGAATTTTGCTACTTCAAAATATACATCTCCTTCACTCTGATAGGCAAAACCCCTTTCTATAAGCTTTTCTATTAAAGCTATAATTTCTGGTATATGCTCTGAAGCCTTTGGTTCATAAGTGGGTTTTAAAAGACCTAAGGTCTTCGTTACTTTTTCATACTCCTTTATATATTTTTCTGTTAAGTCTTTCCAGAAGATTCCTTCTTTGTTTGAGCGATTTATTATTTTATCATCAATATCAGTTATATTTCTTACATATATTACCTCATATCCCAGATATCTAAGAAGTCTATAAAAAACATCAAATATTACAGCTGATCTTGCATGCCCAAGATGAGAGGAATCATAGGCAGTAATTCCACAAACATACATAGTTACTTTAGGAGGATTTAAAGGAAAAAATTCTTCCACCTTTTTAGTTAAAGAATTGTAAATTTTAAGAACCCTTTCTCTTTCCATTTTTCAGCTAAAAATTTTTTCAAAAAGTTTATGAGCCTCAGATTTTAATTGATTTTTCCATTCAAATACAGAGGTTCTCTTTAATTCGTACTCTAAAAGTGAATTGTCTTGAGGAAGGAAACCTAAAAACTTTATTTCCAGATTCTTTGTTATTCCTTCTACATGAATTTTTAATTCTTCTTTTTTGTTTTCAGGACAAAGATTGACTATTAACCATATATTTTCTGCTTTTATTTTTAAAGCCTTTACCAAATCTGTGATTCTTTCTGCCGTATTTATTCCTCTTATACTTGCATCTGAAACTATTATAAGGTGTTCCATTTCTTTGAGATTAAGTCTTGAAATATGTTCCATTCCTGCTTCATTATCTATTACTATATAAGAGTAAGCGCGCAAAAGTTTTTCTAAGGCGTTTGATAAAAAACTGTGAACAGCGCAATAACAACCTGAAGTTTCAGGATATCCCATTACTAAGAGGTCAAAGTGTCTATTTTCTATAAGAATTTGGTGAACCTTCATTTCTGTATATTCATAACGAGACATAAAATCAGGAACTTCATTTTTTAATAGATTTTCTCTTACTTCACTTAAAGTTGTTTCTACCTTTACTCCCAAAAGTTCATTGAGATTAAAATTTGGATCTGCATCCACAGCAAGGACGGGAATTTTATTTTTTTGAATTAAATAATCTATTAGGAGTGCAGAGAGGGTAGTTTTTCCTGTACCCCCTTTTCCTACTAAGGAAATTCTGACAGACATAAATATTTAGTTTCCCCGTTTATCTAAGAAGAGTTTATAAGTATAAGAATCTATAAGAGCTTGACAACTTGCTTCTAAAATATCAGTAGAAACTCCTACTGTCCCCCATTTTTTATCTTTACTTTTAGAAATTATTAGAACTCTTACCTTAGAAGCTGTCCCAGGAAGACCAGGAAGAACTCTTACTTTATAATCTTCCAATTCCATTTCTTTTATCTGAGGATAAAATCTTTCCAGAGCTTTTCTTAAAGCATTATCAAGGGCATTTACTGGTCCATTGCCAAGGGCTGCAGTATGTTCTACTTCTCCTACTCCGGGTGGGACTCTTACCAAAACTGTTGCTTCTGCCTTTGGGAAATGCTGATCTATTTTAAGATCAAAAACTTTATAACTTAAAAGTTCAAAATATTGTTTTGGTTCTCCCAACAGTCTATAAATAAGAAGTTCCAAAGATGCCTCGGCAGCTTCAAATTCATATCCTTCGGCTTCTAAGTTTTTGATCTCTTCCACTATTTTATTTAAAAGAGGGCTATCCATTTTAAGCTCAATTCCAAATTCTCTTGCTTTATAAATGATATTACTTTTTCCAGAAAGTTCAGATACAAGTACTCTTCTTGTGTTGCCTACAGCTAAAGGATCTATATGTTCATAAGTTCTTGGTGATTTAAGAACCGCGGATACATGAACACCGCCTTTATGAGCAAAAGCTGATCTTCCAACAAAAGGAAGACGAGAAGGATGAGGAAGATTTGCTATTTCAAAAACATATCTAGAAACTTCTGTTAATTTATGTAAATTTTCTGCACAACTGCAATAATAGCCCATTTTTAAAACAAGATTTGGTATAACAGAGCAGAGATTTGCATTTCCACATCTTTCTCCGATACCATTTATAGTTCCCTGAACCTGGACAGCTCCTAATCTAACAGCTTCTAAACTATTTACCACAGCACACTCAGAGTCATTATGAGCATGGATACCGAAGGAGAAATTTTTACCTATTCTTTTTTTTACTTCTTTGATTATTTCTACAAGTTCAAAAGGAAGAGTTCCTCCATTAGTATCACAAAGAATGATACAGTCTGCTCCTGCTTCTTTAGCTTTTTTAATGGTTGCTACAGCATAATCTGGATCATCTTTAAATCCATCAAAAAAATGCTCAGCATCATAAAAAACTTTTTTAACATTGGCTTTAAGAAATTTTACAGAATTGTAAATAATTTCTAAATTAGTTTCCAGATCAGTTTTTAAAGCTTCTTTTACATGAATAGTCCAAGATTTTCCAAAAATGGTAACTACAGGAGTTTTAGCAAGAAGAAGCTGTTTCAGGTTTTCATCTGTTTCAGGAGTTTTTTTGGGGTGATGGGTGCTTCCAAAGGCAACAATTTGAGCATGTTTAAGATTATAATTCTTTATTTCTTTAAAAAACTGTAAATCTTTAGGATTAGAACCTGGCCACCCCCCTTCTATATAATCTATTTTGAATTCATCCAGTTTTAAGGCAATTCTGAGTTTGTCTTCTAAAGAAAAGCTGATTTCTTCTGCTTGAGCACCATCTCTTAGGGTAGTGTCATAAATCTTTATTTTTTTTTCAGCCATTATCCGACTTTTTCCTCCTTTATAAAAAGTTCCTCTTCTAAATTAAAAGCATCATGCAAAGCTCTTACAGCTAATTCAGTATATTTTTCATCTATCACACAGGAAATTTTTATTTCAGAAGTAGAAATCATCATAATATTTATGCCGTGTTTTGCCAGAGTTTCAAACATTTTAGTAGCAACACCATAATGGGTTCTCATTCCAGCTCCTACAATGGAAACTTTAGCTATTTTATCATCCCCCTCTACTCTTTCAGCATTCAGTTCTTTAGCAACATCCTTTATTATTTCCAAAGCCTGTTTATAATCGGTTCTTGGAACAGTAAAGGTAATATCAGCCTTTTCATCTGGATGGGAAGTTTGTATAATCATATCTACAACAATTTCCTTTTCTGCGATAGGTTTAAAAATTTTAGCTGCAACCCCTGGTTTATCAGGAACACCATAAATACTTATTCGAGCCTCATTTCTACTATAAGTTATGCCTGAAACAACAACCTTTTCCATCTCCTCATCCTCCTCAGTTATTAAAGTTCCTTCTGTATTAGCAAAGCTTGATCTTACAACAAGAGGAACCTTATAAATCATAGCAAGCTCAACCGAACGCATCTCAAGCACTTTAGCTCCACTACTTGCCATCTCAAGCATTTCTTCATAGGAAATCTTTTTTAGTTTTTTTGCGTTGCTTACAATTCTTGGATCAGCAGTATAAACTCCTTCTACATCAGTATAAATTTCACATAAATCAGCCTTTAAAGCAGCAGCAAGCGCAACTGCTGTGGTATCAGATCCCCCTCTTCCAAGGGTAGTAATATCCCCCTTTTCTGTGACCCCCTGAAATCCAGCAATAATTACAATTTTTCCTTGAGAAAGATATTCTCTTATTTTGTCTACTTTTATTTCTTTAATTTTAGCTTTAGTGTAAAGCTCAGTTGTGTAAATAGGCACTTGATATCCCAAAAGAGCAATTGCAGGATAACCGAGACTGTAAAGCATTATAGAAAGAAGAGCAGAGCTTACTTGTTCACCTGTTGAGATAAGAAGATCAAGCTCTCTTAAAGGGGGATCTTCTGTAATTTGTTTAGCAAGATTTATAAGTCTATCTGTTTCTCCTGCCATGGCAGAAACAACAACCACAAGATCATGTCCTTGGTTTTTGTACTCTATAATTCTTTCAGCCACAGCTCTAATTCTTTCCAAATTAGCAACAGAGGTTCCACCATATTTCTGAACTATCAGCATAGCTTACTCCTTTTTCCCCCAAATAGGATCTTCTCCAAATCTATTAAACCACCATTCTTCTGGACTTGAACTCACTTCTTCTGTTGTTTCTAAATTAATTATATAATTATCACAGTATTCCATAAGAAGTTCATAGGCATAATTAAGTTTTTTTATCAATTCCTCACTTCCTCCATGGTCAGGATGATATTCCTTGGCCAATTTTCTATAATTTTCAATAATTTCCTTTCTGGTAGTCTTTTTAGGAAGCTTCAAAATTTTTCTTGCCTCTTCAATTTTTTTCTGTTTTTCTTTAATACACATCCTTAAAATTTTAAAATAATTTTAGTAAAAAAACAAGAACAGGGATTTAATATAGAGAGTTAAGGACAACACCACCAGGGATAGTACCAGAGATACCAATAGGGATACCAACAGGGATAAGTTTCCAGTTGCACTCTTATCTCTTCCTTCCAAAGATGAAAAGCTTTTCCTTCTATAACTGGAAATTTATATGGTCTTTCTCCTATCTTTCCATCTCTTAGCTCTTTAAAAGTTCCTGCAACAGTTATAAGCTTTCCCGGAGTATAAATGGCACAATCTAAAAAATCCTTAGTTTCTACTAAAAATCTACCATAAGATTTGGTTTCAGCTTGGGGTTTACTTTCTAAATCTAAAGGAAACTCAATTATTTCAAGAATTGTAGAATTTTCTCTATTTAAACAATTTACAATTCTTCCACCCCAGAGGACATTAAAGCCTCTATAATTTTCTGGAGAGGATAAAACTTGAGAAAGAGTGATTTCTTTTTTAACTGTAATTTCGTTAAATTCCTTAGGTAAAGTTGCACAACTCTCAATTATGAAGACTAAACTTATGACTAACCAAAACTTAATATTGAACATTTTTAAAAATTCTAATTCCAAAAGTAAAATTTTCAAAGTTTTAAGAATACGAAATGTGTATTTATAACATAAAAATTAACATAATAACCCTTTTATTATAACAAAAAATAAAAATTTTTCAAAATTTTTCAAATTATTAATATTATCTTGACAAAAGTTAAATTTTATTATAAAAAAATTTTTAAAAATAGCAAAAAGGAGGTTAATATGGTAAGAAGGTATTTTATAAGGTCAACTGTTTTGAGTTTAATAGCAAGTTTAATGATTTTTGAGGCAGGTTTAGCAGAAGAGGTAAAAAAGTTTGAGGAATTACCTGAGGTAGTGGTGACGGCAACGAGAACCGAGATTCCTGTTGAGGCAGCCCCTGCAAGTGTAAATGTAGTAACCAAGGAAAAAATTGAAATGAAAAAGCCAAAAACTATTGATGAAGCTTTAAATGATATTTCCGGAGTTATGGTTAGAAGAGGAAAAGGCCTTATGGATACTTTAGCTTTTATTACTCTAAGAGGTATACCAGAACAAAAAAGAACTTTACTCATGTTAGACGGAATAACTTTAAACAATCCTTACTTTGGTGGCGTGAAATTAGGAGGATTTTTTCCTGAAGATTTAGAAAAAGTAGAAGTTGTAAAAGGGCCTTTTTCCTCTCTTTGGGGTGGATATGCCATGGGA
>PNIK01000052.1 GCA_002877985.1 Thermodesulfobacterium geofontis
AAAAGGCAGCTCAAGATGCTAAAAGAGGACAAATTTTTACTAAACTCATAAGAGAAATTATAGTAGCAGTAAGAGCAGGAGGAAGCGGTGATCCAGAGCTTAATCCTCGTTTAAGAGCTGCTATTCAAGCAGCTCGTGCTGCAAATATGCCAAAAGAAAATATAGAAAGAGCAATTAAAAAAGCTCTGGGTTTAGAAGAAGGAACTCAATACGAAGAAGCAGTTTTTGAAGGATATGGTCCTGGCGGAGTTGCAATTCTCATTAATACTATTACCGATAACAGACGAAGAACCGTCTCAGAATTAAGGCATCTTTTTAACAAATACGGAGGAAACCTTGCTGAACCAGGAGCAGTTTCATGGATATTTGAACAAAAGGGACTTATAGTTGTTCCTAAAAAGAATGAAGAAAAAGTTTTAGAAATAGCTATAGAATTGGGAGCAGAAGATACTAAGGAATATGAAAGTGAAATAGAAGTTATCACAGATCCCTCACAGTTTGAAGAAATTAAAAAAGCTCTTGAATCTGCAGGAATTGAAATAATCTCTGCCAAAATAACTATGGTTCCTAAAACCATAGTTCCTGTCCAAGATGAAGCCACAGCAAACAGTCTTCTAAAACTAATGGAAGCCCTCGATGATCACGATGACGTACAACAAGTTTATGCTAACTTTGATATTCCTGAAAATATCATGGAAGCTTTAAATAAATGAAAATATTAGGAATAGATCCAGGTCTCAATAATTTAGCCTTTGCACTTCTTGAAGTCAAAAATAGTTCTTATAAATTAAAGGACTGGGAAACCTTAAATACTAAGAACTGTAAAAATCTTATAGAAAAACTTACCTATCTTTTTAACCATTTAAAAGAAGTGGTAGAAAAATTCAGACCAGATATAATTGGAATAGAAGAAACCTTTGCTAAAACCTATTCTAAAGCAGGAAGCAGACTTGCTCAGGCTCAAGCAATTGCCTTACTGGTAGCAGGACTTTATAATATTCCTGTAAAAATTTATCATCCCTCAGAAATTAAGAAATTTTTTACCCAGTATGGAAAAGCTGAGAAAAATGATATTTCTCATATTTTAAATCTTTTTTTAAAAGAAAAAATTATAACTTCAGAATTTGAATTGAAACCGGATTCCCATAAAATTGATGCCCTTGCTATAGCCTTAGCTTTAGCTTTGGAGTTAAAAACTTAAAATGCTTTATCAACTCAAGGGAATTGTTAAAGAAATTAATCCCCCTAACAAGCTTATTTTACAAAGTAACGATTTCCTTTTTTGGGAAATATTTATTCCTTTAAATCTGGTAAGTATGGTAAATAAAAATTTCTTAGGAAAAGAGGCTCTTTTTTATGTGGTTCCCATATTGAGAAAAAATGAATATATTGAAATATATGGATTTATTGCTAAAGAGGAAAGAGAACTTTTCCTGAAACTAACCACCCTTTCAAAGATAGGACCTAAATTAGCTTTAAATCTTCTTTCTGTCTTTTTTCCTGAAAATTTGAGAGAAATTATTCTTAATAAAAAAATTAAAGAATTATCAAAGGTCCCTGGTATCGGTCCTAAAAGAGCAGAAAAGCTTTATTTGGAATTAAAGAATTTATTTTTAAAACCCTCTCAGAAAGGTATAATAATTCCTCCTGAGAAAGAAGTTATTCTTGAAGAGGCAAAAAATTGTCTTATGAGTTTAGGATTTCAAAGTAAAGAGGTGGAAAAGGTTTTATATGAAGTTTTTGAAGAAAGAGATACCTTAGATACCCTTATTAAAAAAGCTCTAAAAAAGTTCTCACCTAAATTAAAAGAAGAAACTTTTGCAGAGGAGGAATAAAATGATAGAAAAATACTTTATTGCCCCAGAAGAGGCTTTACTTGTAATAACGGATATTCAGGAAAAACTTGTTAAGGCAATGGACGAAGATATAGCAAAAGAGATAATAAAAAATAATATAATTCTAATTGAAACAGCAAAACTTTTTAAAATTCCTATAATTTTAACAGAACAATATCCTAAAGGTTTAGGACAGACTGTAAAAGAAATTAAAGAAATACTTCCCTTATATGAACCAATTGAAAAAATTAGTTTTAGCTCATTTTTAGAACCTGATTTTGAGAAAGAACTTAATAAACATAATAACAGAAGAAAAATAATCTTAACTGGAGTGGAGACCCATGTATGTGTATGGCAGACTTTTTTAGATTTTATAAAAAGAGAATATACTGTTTTTATACCTAAGGATGCAGTTTGCAGTAGAAGAAAAATTGATTGGGAAACAGGACTTGATTTGATAAAAACAGCTGGAGGAATTGTTACAACCACAGAAACTATTGTTTTTCAGCTACTGAAAAAAGCTGGAACTCCCGAATTTAAAAAGATTTTAGAATTGGTAAAATAGCTACTCTTTCGTTATCCAGAAGATAAGGAAAAGAGGTGGAAGGGATATAAAAAAGGTTAAAAGAAAAAAATAGGTGTATCCAAGGTAGGTTACTCCATATCCTGCTAAGGTTCTTGAAAAAGTAAGGGCTAAACTGAAAAGGGTTGAGAATACTGCATATTGGGTTGAGGAAAACTCTTTTTTACAAAGACTTGTGAGAAAAGTTAAAAAAGCAGCTGTCCCCATTCCACCACTAAAGCTTTCAAAGAGAGAAGCAAAATAGACTAATTCCTTAGGTAGTTGAGGTAATGAGGCAATAGCATATCCTATATTGGAAATAGATTGAAAAAAGCCAAGAATAAAAAGAGCGGTTTTTATAGACCAAAGACTAGATAAAAATCCTCCCAAAAGAGAACCTCCTATAGTAAAAATACTTCCTAAGGTGCCAGAAATAAGCCCTATTTCAAGTCTACTAAAACCTTTATCCACCCAGAATGGATAGACCATGGCTCCAAGAAGGGCATCTCCAATTTTATAAGTTAAAACAAAAAAAAGAAGTAAAAATGCTCTTTCTCTTTTAAGTATTTCCTTCAGAGGCTGAATAAATTGCAAACTCAAAGATATTTGAGATTTTTTAGGAGTTACTTTTAAAAAAGAATTTAAAATCAGGAATATACCCGCAAAAAAAGTTATTAGACCTAATAAATAAAATATAGGTTTAAATCCAAGATAATGGCTTATAGCAACAATTCCTCCTCCAAAAAGAATAAGTGAAATTCTATAAGCTGAAATGCGAATTCCATTAGCTTTACCAAGGTCTTTAGAAGAAATCCATTCTACTACAAATCCATCAGAAGAGGTATCAAAAAGAGTTGAAGAAAAGGTAAGAAAAAATAGAAACACAAAAATAGGTAAAGAGGCGGGAGTAAAAAAGGAAAGAGTAACTACACTTATGGAAATTCCTAAAAGAGAAACACCCATCCAAAAACTTTTATAAAAATATCTATCTATAAAAGGAGCAAAAAGGAGTCTCAAGCTCCAAGGAAGTCCTGCCAAGGAAAAAAGACCTATGGTTTTTAGATCTATACCCTGAGTTCTAAAAAAAACAGGAATAAAGGTGTAAAAAAAGCCAAAAGGAAGTCCTGAGAAAAAATAAATAAAACCTATGTAAAATAACTTTTTGTTAAACATTTTAAAATTTAAAAACTTAATTATATTATCAGTGTTTAAAAAGAAAAGTTCAAAATATGGAAAATAAATACTATCAAATAATACTAAAGGTCCCTTATAAAAAAAGAGAAAAAGTAGAAGATTTTCTATATCAATATATACAAAAAGGCTGGGAAACTGTAGAAAAGAAATTTAGAGTTTACTTTATTCTTTATCTTACCAAAAATTCTTCAGAACTTAATCTTCTTGAGGAATTTTTAAAAGATCATCCAGAAA
>PNIK01000069.1 GCA_002877985.1 Thermodesulfobacterium geofontis
AGGAGGAAGGACAGTTGGAGCAGGAGTTGTTACAAAAATATTAGAATAAAGGAGTGTGAGGTTCTAAATATGATACCTACACAAAAAATAAGAATAAAGTTGAAAAGCTTTGATCATAGAATACTTGATAAATCTGTGATGAGTATTGTAAATACAGCTAAAGAGACCGGAGCTAAGGTAGTAGGTCCTATTCCTCTTCCTACTAAAATAAGTAGATGGACAGTGCTTAGATCTCCCCATATTGATAAGAATTCAAGAGAGCAATTTGAAATAAGAATTCATAAAAGACTTATTGAAATATTAGAACCTACACAGCAAACAATAGATGCTTTGATGCAGCTTGAATTACCTGCGGGAGTAGAGGTAGAAATAAAGGTATAAAAGGGAGAGTAAAAAATGAAACTTGAAGGATTAATAGGAAAAAAATTGGGAATGACCAGAATATTTGATGAAGAGGGAAATGTTATCCCGGTTACTGTTTTGCAGGTAGGTCCCTGTGCAGTGGTTCAGGTAAAAACTGTAGAAAAGGATGGTTATAATGCAGTACAATTAGGTTTTGAGCCAAAAAAACTTACTAAATGTACTTTTCCCATGATAGGACATTTTTTGAAAGCAGGTTTAGAGACAGGATTTTATATTTTGAGAGAATTTAAAATAGAAGATCCTTTAGAATTTAAACCCGGACAATATATTACTCTTTCTGACTTATCTTTAGAAAAAGGAATTAAAGTAGATGTTACAGGGATTTCAAAAGGAAGGGGATTTACAGGTACTATTAAGAGATGGAATTTTTCAAGACAACCTATGAGTCATGGTGCAAAACAGGTACATCGTAAAAAGGGGTCCAGCGGATCAACCACATTTCCTGGAAGAGTTATAAAAGGTAAAAAGATGCCAGGGCATTATGGAAATGAAACAGTTACAATTAAGAATTTGACTGTAGTAGATATAATTCCAGAAAAGAATTTGCTTTTAGTAAAAGGAGCAGTTCCTGGATGGAACAATGGATTTGTGATGGTTTATTTTAAAGAAAAGGGGAGTTAAAAATGGAGGCTATAAAAGCAAAATTAATAGACAGTTCAGCTAATATAATTGGAGAAATAGAATTACCTCCTGATTTATATGGTATTTCTCCCAAGGTTGGAATTTTACATGAAGTGGTTAGATGGCAGATGGCAAGATGGAGAGCAGGAACAGCTTGTACTAAAACAAGGGGGGAAGTAAGAGGTGGAGGAAGAAAACCCTGGCCTCAGAAACATACTGGCAGGGCAAGACAAGGTTCTATAAGAGCTCCTCAATGGGTAGGGGGAGGTGTAGTTCATGGCCCTAAACCGAGAAGTTATGAATTCAAATTAAATAAAAAGGTAAGAAGATTAGGATTAAAAATGGCTCTTTCCTCAAGGGCTTTAGCGAATAAACTATACGTAGCAGAGGACTTTCCAGTTAAAGATAAACCAAAAACCAAAGTTTTAAAAGGATTCTTAGATAATTTAGGAATTAATGATGTCTTAATTGTTGTTCCAGAGAGAAATTTAATATTGGAAAAAAGTGCAGATAATCTGCCTAAGGTTAAAGTTCTTGCTGTTGAAGGATTAAATGTTTATGATATTTTAAACCACCAAAATTTAGTTTTGGCAAAGGATGCTTTACCTAAAATAGAGGAGCGTTTAAGGAGATAAGGGATGAGGGATCCGAGAACGATTATTTTGGCACCTATTATTACAGAAAAATCCATGTATTTAAAAGAAAAATATAATCAAGTTAGTTTTTGGGTAGATCCTTCTGCAAATAAAATTGAAATTAAAAAGGCAGTAGAGGATTTATTTAAAGTTAAAGTGTTGGATGTACAAACTATTAGAGTTAAAGGGAAGCCTAAGGGAGGATTTAGAAATCCTGGGAAAACTTCAATAAGAAAAAAAGCAATTGTAAGACTTGCAGAAGGAGAAACCATAGAGTTTTTTGAAACCTTATAAAATAAGGGGTGATAAAATGCCTATTAAAAAGTTTAAACCTACCTCACCTGGTAGGAGATTTATGACTTGTTTAGTAGATCCAGAACTTTCTAAAAAAGAGCCTGAAAAAAGTCTTGTTGAGCCCTTAAAAAAGACAGGTGGGAGAAACAATTACGGAAGAATTACGGTAAGGTTTAGGGGAGGTGGACATAAAAGACTTTATCGTATTATTGATTTTAAAAGAGATAAAGATAACATTCCTGCAAAGGTAATTGCTTTAGAATATGATCCCAATAGATCAGCCAATATTGCACTTCTTCAATACGCAGATGGAGAAAAAAGATATATATTAGCTCCTCAAGGATTAAAAGTTGGTGATGTAGTTATGTCTGGGGAAAATGTGGAGATAAAGGTAGGGAATGCACTTCCTTTAAAAAATATTCCTGTTGGGACTATGGTTCATAATGTGGAGTTAAGACCCAAAAAAGGAGGACAAATTGCTCGTTCTGCAGGTGCCTTTGCTCAAATACTTGGTAAAGAGGGAGATTATGTAATATTAAGACTTCCCTCTGGTGAGATAAGAAAGATTCACGGAGATTGCAAAGCAACTATTGGTCAGGTTGGCAATCTAGAATGGGAAAATGTAACCATTGGTAAAGCAGGAAGATCAAGGTGGCTGGGAAGAAGACCCCATGTAAGAGGAGTAGCTATGAATCCTGTTGATCATCCTTTGGGAGGAGGAGAAGGAAGATCTCATGGAGGAAGACATCCTTGTTCTCCTTGGGGGTGGTTGTGTAAAGGTGTTAAAACTCGCGGTAAAAAACCCTCTGACAAATTTATTATAAAAAGAAGAAAGTAGTTTTTGGAGGTGGTTTAAATGCCAAGATCAAAAAGGAAAGGACCTTTTGTAGATGAACATTTGCTTAAGAAAGTTTTAAAAGCTAAGGAAACTGGAGATAAAAAACCAATAAAAACATGGAGTAGGCGCTCAACCATTATACCTGAGATGGTGGGATTGACCTTTGCGGTTCATAATGGACATAAGTTTATTCCTGTTTATGTGACTGAAAACATGGTAGGTCACAAGTTAGGAGAATTTGCACCCACAAGAACATATAAAGGACATCCTGCAGATAAAGGTAGAGTTAAAGGGGTAAAGAAAAAATAAAGGGGTAAAAATATGAAAGCACGTGCTACTGCTAAATATGTTTTAATTTCTCCTTACAAAGCAAGATTGGTGATTGATTTAATAAGAGGGAAAAAGGTAGATGAAGCTTTAAGTATTTTACAATTTACACCTAAAAAAGCTGCAAGAATTATTAAGAAAGTTTTAGAAAGTGCTATTGCGAATGCAGAAAATAACTATGGAATGAATGTGGATAATCTTTATATAACCGAAGCTTATGTAGATGAAGGACCTCGTCTGAAAAGAATATGGCCAAGAGCTTGGGGTAGAGCAAGTAGAATTTTAAGAAGAATGAGTCATATTACAGTAGTTGTTGAAGAAAAAGAAATGGGAAAAAAAGAAAAAAGGAGGTAAGGCTTGGGACAGAAAGTTAATCCTATAGGATTAAGAATTGGCATTACAAGAACATGGGATTCTCGCTGGTTTTCTAAACCATCAGAATTTGCTAAATATGTTTACGAAGATTATTTGATAAGAAAGCATTTAAAAGATAATTATTTTCATGCGGGGATTGCAAGGATAGAAATAGAAAGAGCAGCTAATAAAGTAAGAGTGATAATCCATTCTGCTCGTCCTGGAATAATAATAGGTAAAAAGGGAGCAGAAATAGAAAAAATAAAAAAAGAACTTGCAGATTTATTAAAAAATAAAGAAATAGAGGTTTTAGTAAATGAAGTTAGAAGACCAGAGCTTGAAGCTCAGCTTGTTGCTGAAAATATTGCAATTCAAATTGAGAGAAGAGTTTCTTTTAGAAGAGCTATGAAAAGAGCGGTTACTTTAGTTATGAGATTTGGAGCACAGGGTGTTAAGGTCCAGTGTTCAGGAAGATTGGGAGGAGTTGAAATTGCAAGAAGTGAATGGTATAGAGTGGGTAGAGTTCCTTTATCTACTTTAAGAGCCGATATTGATTACGGTTTTGCAGTGGCTGTAACAAAATACGGAAGTATAGGAGTAAAGGTTTGGATATTTAAAGGGGAGGTCTTACCTGAAAGAGGGGAACAAGAAAGAATTGTAATATAAACTAAAGGGGTGAGAAGGATGTTACTTCAACCAAAAAAGACTAAATATAGAAAACAACAAAAAGGAAGGGTAAGAGGGAAGGCTACCTGTGGATATACCTTAGAATTTGGAGAATATGGATTGAAAGTTTTAGAGGGAGGGTGGTTAACTTCCCAACAATTGGAAGCAGGGCGTGTGGCTATTGTGAGGACAGCTAAAAAAGGAGTTAAAATATGGATCAGGGTATTTCCAGATAAACCCATTACTAAAAAACCGGCTGAAACCCGTATGGGTAAAGGTAAAGGATCTGTAGAAGGATGGGTAGCAGTTGTAAAACCTGGGAAAATTATTTATGAAATTTCTGGGGTTCCAGAAGAGGTTGCAAAGGAAGCTTTAAGACTTGCAGCCAGTAAAATGCCCTTTAAATGTAAAATCGTTAGTAGGGAGGAATTTTAATGAAGGCTCGTGAACTTAGAGAACTTTCCATACCTGAATTAAAGGAAAAACTATCACAGTTAAGAGAGGAACTTTTTAATTTGAGATTCCAAAAAACTATACATAAACTTGAAAATCCTATGAGAATTAAACAAGTTAAAAGGGATATTGCAAGAGTTTTAACTATTTTAAGAGAAAAGGAACTTAATATTAGATAAAATTTTGGGAGATTAATATGGGAAGAAGAAAACAATTTATAGGAACTGTAGTAAGCGATAAAATGGATAAAACTGTTGTAGTTATGGTAGAAACCTTAGTAAAACATCCTTTATATGGAAAATATATAAAGAGAAGAAAAAAATATATGGCTCATGATGAGAATAATGAGTGTAGAGTAGGTGATAAGGTTTTAATAGAAGAAACAAGGCCTCTTTCTCGTAGGAAAAGATGGAGAGTAAGACAGATATTGGAAAGAGGTAAAGTATTAGGAGAAGAAGAAGTTTCTGAGGAGGGTGGTGGGTTATGATTCAGCAACAGACATATTTAAATGTGGCTGATAATTCAGGTGCAAAAAGAATAATGTGTATTCGTGTATTAGGTGGACCTGGTAGGAAATATGGATCTGTAGGAGATATAATTGTTGCCTCTGTTAAAGAGGCACTTCCTAATTCAAAAGTAAAAGAGGGAGATGTAGTGAGAGCGGTAATAGTAAGAACTAAAAAAGAAGTAGCAAGACCTGATGGAACACTGGTTAGATTTGATGAAAATGCAGCAGTTTTAATTAATCAATATAAAGAACCAATTGGTACTCGTATTTTTGGACCTGTAGCAAGAGAACTAAGAACAAAAGGGTTTATGAAAATTATATCTCTTGCTCCAGAAGTGGTATAAAAGTTAAGGGAGAAAAAATATGATAAGAAGAAGAACAAGTAAAAATTTACCTAAACCTCACGAAGCAAAGGTTCATATAAGAAAAAATGACATGGTAATAGTAATAGCTGGTAAAGATAAAGGGAAAATTGGAAAGGTATTAAAGGTATTTCCAAGAAAAGGAAGAGCTATTGTAGAAGGAGTTAATATAGTAAAAAGGCATATGAAACCTACGCCTTATAGTAGTGGAGGAATTATAGAAAAACCTGCACCTATTCATGTTTCCAATTTAATGATTTATTGTCCTAAATGTAAAAGGGGAGTAAAAATAGGAAGAAAATTTCTTGAGGACGGAACTAAGGTAAGATTCTGTAAAAAGTGTGGTGAAATTATTGAGGCAAAGGAGTAAGAAATGAGCTGGTTAAAGGAATATTATTTCAATGAGGTAAGACCAAGACTTATGCAAAAGTTTAATTATAAAAATATTCACGAAGTTCCTAAAATTGAAAAAATATGTGTAAATATGGGATTAGGGGAAGCCACAGCAAATCCTAAAATTATTGATCAGGCTTTGGTTGAGCTTGCCCAGATTACAGGGCAAAAACCTAAAATTTGTAGGGCAAGAAAATCTATTGCTGGATTCAAATTGAGAAAAGGGGTCCCTATAGGAGTTGCAGTGACTTTAAGAAGAAACAGAATGTATGATTTTTTGACAAGACTTATTCATATTGCATTGCCGAGACTTAAAGATTTTAAAGGTCTTCCAAGATCTGGATTTGATGGAAGAGGCAATTATACTTTTGGTATAGCTGATCATACTATTTTTCCAGAAGTTGATTTAAGTAAGGTTGAAAAAATAAAGGGAATGAGTGTTACTATAGTTACTACAGCTGAAACAGATGAAGAAGCATATGAGCTTTTAAAAGAATTGGGTATGCCCTTTAGGAGGTAAAATTAAATGCCAAGAAAAGCCCAGATAGAAAAAGCAAAAAGAGAACCAAAATTTAAAGTTAGAAAAAGAAATCGGTGCTCCATCTGCGGAAGACCAAGGGGATATATAAGAAGATTTGGTCTTTGCAGAATGTGTTTTAGGAAATTAGCTTCTGAGGGTAAAATTCCTGGAGTTAGAAAAGCAAGTTGGTAGGAGGATTTAAAAGATGATGACAGATCCAATTGCTGATATGTTAATAAGGATTAAAAATGCTTTAATGGCAAGACATAAAAGCGTCATTGTTCCTGCTTCTAAAATTAAGTTGGAAATAGTAAGAATATTAAAAGAGGAAGGTTATATAGAGGATTATAAATACATTAAAGAAGAACCTCAACCAAAAATAGAAATAATTTTGAAGTATGATGAAAATAAACGGCCAGTAATAGCAGGAGTTAAAAGAATAAGTAAACCTGGAAGAAGGATATATAAAGGTTATAGAGATTTACCTAAAGTACTGGATGGTTTTGGTATTGCCATAATTTCCACCTCTCAGGGAATTATGACTGATCATGAAGCAAGAAAAAGAAAAATAGGTGGTGAAGTTATTTGTGAAATTTGGTAAAAGGAGTGGTTTAAAATGGGTGAAATATCTCGTATAGGAAGAAAACCTATTAAAATACCAAGTGGTGTAAAAATTCAAATTAAAGAAGACGGGATTATTGAGGTAGAAGGACCTAAAGGAAAATTAATTAAAAAATTGCCTCCTTTGGTAAGGGTAAGTATTGAAGATAATAGTATAGTTGTTTTACAAGAGGAAGTTAGAAAAAAGCTTAAAAAGAAAGCCAAAGCATTTCAAGGATTAGCAAGATCATTAATAAATAATATGGTGATCGGAGTTACCGAGGGTTTTAAAAAATCCTTAGATATTGTAGGACTTGGTTATAAAGCAGAACTTAAGGGGGATGAAATAATCTTTAGTTTAGGATATTCTCATCCCATTAATTTTAAGCTACCTGAAGGAATTTCAGCTAAGATTGAAAAGGGAAGTGGAGATATTCAGGCAAGGGTAATTATTGAAGGTATTGATAAAGAATTGGTTGGGCAAGTAGCAGCGAATATAAGGAAACTTAGACCACCAGAACCTTATAAAGGGAAGGGTATTAGATATACAGGAGAAATAATTTACAGAAAGGCTGGCAAAGCAGGAAAAGGTGCTAAATAATTAAAGGAGTAAAGTTTATGGGAAAGCTTGAAAAACGCAAAAGAAAAGTAGAAGCAAGATTAAAAAGAAAAAAAAGGATTAGAAAAAAAATTTTTGGCACTCCTGAAAGACCCAGATTGAGTGTTTACAAGAGCTGTAAGCATATTTATGCACAAATTATTGATGATACCATTGGACATACCTTAGTTGCTGCCTCATCTTTATCTCCAGAAATAAGAGAAAAATTAGAAGAACTTAAAAAAAAGGGTGGCAAAACAGAGGTGGCTAAAGCAGTAGGCGAATTAATAGCAAAAAAGGCTTTAGAAAAAGGGATTACTAAAGTTTGTTTTGATAGAGGTGGATTTAAATATCATGGTAGAATTAAAACACTTGCTGATGCTGCAAGAGCTGCTGGATTAGAATTCTAAAAAATTTTTTAGGAGGTAAAACTTGGCTAAGGTGGGAGAAGAACTTATAGAAAAAATAATAATGATAAATCGAGTAACCAAAGTTACTAAAGGTGGGAAAAAATTAAGATTTTCAGCATTAATTGTAGTAGGAGATGGTAAAGGTAAAGTAGGATATGGATTAGGTAAAGCTCCAGAGGTTCCAGATGCTATAAAAAAAGCCATTGAAAAGGCTAAGAAAAATATGATAAGTGTACCTGTAACCCATGGTACCATCCCTCATTCTATAATGAGTAAGTTTGCTTCAACCAGGATATTATTAAAACCTGCTAAATCCGGAACTGGTGTCATAGCTGGTGGTACAGTGCGTGCCATTATGGATGCAGCTGGAATAACTGATGTGGTAACTAAATGCATAGGTAGTAGTAATCCTCATAATCTTGTAAAAGCTACTTTTAAAGCTTTATCTAAACTTCAAAGTTTAGATTATGTGGCTAAAAAAAGAGGAAAAAGTATTGAAGAAATTTTAGCCCAGGTGAGGTCATGATGAAAAGACTCAAAATAACCTTAATAAGAAGTAAATATGGAAGAAGTCCTAATCAAAGAGAAACTTTAAAAGGGCTGGGATTAAGAAAAATAGGTCAAAGTGTTATTAGAGAAGACAATCCCATGGTAAGGGGCATGATAAGAAAAGTAGAACATTTGGTGAAGGTGGAGGAGTTAAATGAGTGAGCTTATAACCCTTGAAAATTTAAAACCTTTTTCTAAATCAAAACATAGAGAAAAAAGGGTTGGAAGAGGACACGGTTCTGGACACGGAAAAACATCCTGTAGAGGACATAAAGGACAAAAAGCCAGAAAATCTCCAGATATAGCTCCCTGGTTTGAAGGGGGACAAACACCTCTTATAAGAAGGGTTCCTAAAAGAGGCTTCAAAAATCCCTTTAAAGTTGAATATAAGGTAATAAATATCAAGGATTTAGTAAAAAAATTTCAACCTAATGAAGTAGTTGATCATAACAGTCTAAAAGAAAGAGGGCTGTTAAAGGGTAAAAATAAGCTTGTTAAGATTTTAGGAGAAGGCGAAATAGACATACCTTTAATTGTTAAAGTAAATGCTATTTCTCGCAGTGCTAAAGAAAAGATTGAAAAAGCAGGTGGGAAGGTAGAAATAATAAAGGCTTAAATTTGGAGCAAAAATAGAGTGAATGGTCGCGAAAGTCTTCTAAGCTTAGCTAATATTCCAGAATTAAAAAGAAGACTTTTTTATTTATTTCTTGGACTTGCAATATATCGTTTTGCTGTTCATATACCAACTCCAGGAATAAATGGAGAAGCATTTTTAAGTCTATTTAGACAGGCAAGCGGAACACTTTTCGGGTTTTTAGATATATTTTCAGGAGGTGCCTTAAGAAGATTTTCCATCTGTGCTCTTGGAGTAATGCCTTATATTAGTGCTTCTATTATTTTACAGCTTATGACAGTTATTTATCCTTCTATAAAAGAACTTTATAGAGAAGGGCCAGAAGGAAAAAGAAAATTAGCCTATTATACTCGTTATTTAACAGTGGCTATTTGCTTAATTCAAGGCTTTGGTATATCTTTAGGTTTAGAAAGAATGGTTGCGCCTAACGGTATCCCTATAGTAAATGAACCAGGCTGGCTTTTTAGAATAACAACTATGATTAGTCTTACTGCAGGAACAATGTTTCTTGTCTGGTTAGGTGAGCAAATGACAGAACATGGGATAGGAAATGGAATTTCTATAATAATATTTGCTGGAATTGTAGCTGGTATTTTTCCAGCTATTGCAAGAACTCTTAAATTTGTTCAAACAGGTGAATTTTCAGTTTTTTCTTTACTTTTCATTCTCGCTTTAATAGTGGGGGTTTTAGCTTTTACCTGTTTTATGGAATTAGCTCAGAGAAGGATACCTATTCATTATGCTAAAAGACAAGTGGGTCGTCAAGTAATAGGTGGACAAACTACTTACTTACCTTTAAAAATAAACACCGCAGGGGTTATTCCTCCTATATTTGCTTCTTCTATTTTAATGTTTCCCGCAACTATAGCTAATTTTGTTCCTATAGATTATTTTCAAAAAGTGGCAGCTTTTTTAAGACCAGGTGTTTTATTTTATGAGATTATTTTTGCCCTTTTGATTATTTTCTTTTGCTATTTTTACACAGCAGTTATTTTTAACCCCAAGGATGTAGCTGAAAATTTAAAAAAATGGGGTGGTTTTATTCCTGGAATAAGACCAGGAAGAGCAACAGAGGAATTTATTGATAAAATTTTAGCAAGAATCACCCTTATAGGTTCTTTGTATGTTACCTTTATTTGTGTATTACCAAGTTTTTTAATTACTAAATTAAATCTTCCCTTCTATTTTGGTGGAACCTCCCTTTTGATTGTAGTTGGTGTTGCTATGGATGTTATGGGTCATATTGAAGCACATTTACTTACCCGTCAGTATGAGGCATTTATAAAACAAAGTAAAATAAAAATCAAATAAAAGGAGGTGCGTCATGAATATTATATTTTTAGGGCCTCCAGGTGCAGGGAAGGGAACACAGGCAAAAATTTTAATAGAAAGATATGGAATTCCACAGATTTCAACAGGGGATATGTTAAGAGAACATGTAGCTAAAGGAACAGAATTGGGATTGAAGGCTAAGGAGTATATGGAAAAGGGGCAACTTGTTCCTGATGAGATTATTCTTGGTATGGTAAAAGAAAGGTTAAATCAACCAGATGCTCAAAAGGGATTTATACTTGATGGATTTCCAAGAACAGTAGCTCAGGCTGAAGCTTTAGATAAAATCTTAGAAGAAATGGGGAAAAAAATAGAGTATGTACTTGCCTTGATAGTACCTGATGAAGAGCTGGTAATCAGACTCACAGGAAGAAGGACTTGTAAAAATTGTGGAATGATGTATCATATTAAATTTAAACCTCCCAAAATAGAAGGTAAATGTGATGCCTGCGGAGGTGAACTTTATCAAAGACCTGATGATAACGAAGAAACAGTAAGAAATAGATTAAAGGTATATCACGAACAGACTGCTCCACTTATTGAATATTACAGAAAAAAAGGAGTTTTATTTGAGGTTGATGGAAGTAAAAGTATTGAGGAAATTACTCAACAACTTATCAATATTTTAGAGAAAAAGTAAGTTGTATAAAAAATTTTTTGGCCACAAACCTATTTTAAAAAATAAATGGGAAATTGAAATATTAAGAAAAGCAAATGCAATTGTAATGGAAATTTTGCTTACTTTTAAGGAAGAAGTGAAGCCAGGTATAAGTACCTTTGAATTTGAAGAGTTAGCTTTAAAACTTTGTGAAAAGAAAGGGGTTAAACCTGCCTTTAAGGGATATAGAGGTTATCCTTACGCAGTTTGTGTTTCTGTAAATGAGGTTATTGTGCACGGAATGCCTAAGAAAGAAAAAATCCTTAGAGAGGGAGATATAGTAAGTTTTGATTTTGGTGCTATATATGAGGGATATGTAGGAGATGCAGCTTTAACTGTGGGAGTTGGGAAAATATCTGAAGAGGCAGAAAAGCTTTTAAAGGTGGCTGAAGAAGCTTTATACAAGGGTATTGAAAAAGCTCATTTTGGTAATAGAATAGGTGATATTTCAAGTGCTATAGAAAAGCATGTTACTACACACGGATTTAATGTTATAAGAGAATTTGTGGGGCATGGAATAGGAAAAAGCTTACATGAGCCTCCTGAGGTACCTAATTTTGGTAAACCTGGTAAGGGTCCCAAGATAGAAATAGGAATGGTTTTAGCGATAGAGCCTATGGTTTCAGCAGGAAGTCCTGAGGTGGAAATATTAGAAGATGGGTGGACAGCAGTAACTAAAGATAGAAGTTTGGCAGCCCATTTTGAACATTCAGTAGCCATAACCCCTCAAGGACCAGAAATTTTATCAAGGATTTAAGTATGCCTAAGGAAGATACGATACTTTTAGAGGGAAAAGTTGTTGAAGCTTTACCTAATGCTATGTTTAGAGTGGAATTAGAAACTGGAAACAAAGTTTTAGCTCATATTTCTGGTAAAATAAGAATGCATTATATAAGGATATTACCTGGAGATACAGTAGTAGTTGAACTTTCTCCTTATGATTTAACAAGGGGTAGAATTGTATATAGAGGAACAAAAAAAGATTATGAAAAGGGAGGTTAAAGGTTATGAAAGTTACTCCTTCAGTAAAGAAAAGATGTAGGAAATGTAAAATAATAAGAAGAAAAGGAGTGGTTAGGGTTATTTGTGAGATACCTAAACATAAACAGAGGCAGGGTTAAGGAGGATAAATTATGCCTAAGATTGCAGGAGTAGATATTCCTGAAAACAAACCTGCAGAAATAGCTTTAACTTATATTTATGGAATAGGAAGAACTTTAGCACAAAAAGTTTTAACTAAAGCTGGGGTGGACTGGTTTAAAAAAATTAAAGATCTAACAGAAGAAGAATTAAATAAAATAAGACAGATAATTGAAAAAGAATATAAAGTAGAAGGTGATCTTAGAAAAGAAGTAAGACAAAATATACAAAGGCTTATTTCTATTGGATGTTATAGAGGTTTGAGACATAGAATGGGACTTCCTGTAAGAGGGCAAAGAACAAGATCTAATGCAAGAACTTGGAAGGGTCCCAGACCTGGTTCTTTAAGAAGAAAGAAAAAATAAGGAGGTTAAAAAGGTGGCACGTCCGAAAACAAAAAAGAAAAAGATAAAAAAAACTGTTACAGAAGGAATTATTCATATACATTCAACTTTTAATAACACTATAGTTACCATAACAGACAGACAAGGTAATACTATTGCTTGGGCAAGCGGTGGTACAGAAGGATTTAAAGGTACCAGAAAAGGAACCCCTTTTGCTGCTCAGCTGGCGGTTCAATCTGCGCTTAAAAAAGCTCAAGCTTATGGATTAAAAGAAGCTTGGGTTTATGTGAAAGGTCCTGGTCCAGGTAGAGAAGCAGCTTTGAGAGCTTTACAAGGATCAGGCATTAAAATTACTCTTATCAAGGATGTAACACCCATTCCTCATGATGGATGTCGTCCACCAAAAAGAAGAAGGGTGTAGAAATTTTTAAAGGAGGTTATCTAAGGTGGCAAGATATACAGGACCGAGATGTAGACTTTGTAGAAGGGAAGGAATGAAGCTTTTTTTAAAAGGTGAAAGGTGTTATACAGATAAATGTGCCTTTGAAAGAAGAAGCTATCCACCAGGGCAACACGGACCTCAACAAGTTAGGGGTAAACTTTCTGATTATGGAATTCGTTTAAGAGAAAAACAAAAAGTAAAGAGAATTTATGGAATTTCTGAAAAACAGATGAGAAAATATTATGAAATAGCAACTAAAATGCCGGGACAAGCTGGGCACAATTTACTACAATTACTTGAAAGAAGACTTGATAATGTAGTTTATAGATTAGGCTTTGCTGTATCCAGAGCTCAAGCAAGGCAATATGTAAATCATGGTTTTTTCAAGGTTAATGGGAAGAGTGTAGACATACCTTCATATTTAGTAAAACCTGGAGATATTATAGAACTTAAAGAAAAATACAGAAATAATCCCCAAATCCTTGAATCTTTAGAAACAGTAGTAAGAAGAGGGATTCCCTCTTGGTTAGAGCTTGATGTGGAAAATTTTAAGGGTGTGGTAAAAAGTTTACCTACAAGAGAAGATATTACTATGCCTATCCAAGAAAGCTATATTATTGAGTTCTATTCAAGATAATTAATTTAATCAAAAACTAAAAAGAGGGTAAAAAACTTATGAAAAAAGAAGTAGAACTGATTAAGCCAGAAGAAATCAAAATTCATAAGGATAGCCAAATTCCCTTTTATGGGAAATTTATAATTGAACCTTTAGAAAGAGGTTTTGGAATAACTCTTGGGAATGCTTTGAGAAGAATTTTGCTTTCTTCCATTCCTGGTTATGCTATTACAGAAGTAAAAATAGAAGGTGCTCCTCATGAATTTACAAGCTTACCAGGTGTTATAGAAGATGTTCCTGAAATAATTCTTAATTTAAAAGGAGTAAGATTTAAACTTAATGGAGAAGGTCCATTTTATTTTAAACTTGAAAAAACAGGAGAAGGAGAAGTAAAAGCAGGAGATATTAAAATAAATAAAGAAGGTGAAATAGTGAATCCAGATCATCATATTGCTACTTTAACTAAAGATGGGAAACTTTTCATGGAGTTAAAAGTAGAAAAGGGTAGGGGTTATGCTCCTGCAGAATATACGAAAAACAATGAAATAGGAGTAATTTTGGTAGATGCCATTTTTTCTCCTATAACTAAGGTTAATTTAACTGTGGGACAGGCTCGTGTGGGTAAAAGTAGTGATTACGATAGTTTAATAATGGAAATCTATACAGATGGAACCATAGACCCTAAGGAAGCTTTAATTTATGCTGCTAAAATTTTAATGGAACAACTGATGATATTCTTAAAAGGAGAAAAAATTTCTTTAGAGCCTCCTGTTTCAGAAATACCTTCAATTAACAATTTACTTAGTATGACCATAGAAGAACTTGATCTTTCTGGAAGAGCTTACAACTGTTTAAAAAATGCTGGTATAAATTATGTTGGACAACTTATTCAGAAAACTGAAACTGAGCTTCTTAAATTGAGAAGTTTTGGTAAGAAATCTCTTGATGAAATCGTAGAAAAACTTTCAAAATTTAATTTAAGGCTTGGGATGACAGATATTAAATGGAAACCACCTAAAGAATAATTAAAAAGGGAGAGGAAAATGAGACACAGAAAAGTTAGTAGAAAACTTGGTAGAGATACAGAACATCATAAGGCTATCCTTAGAAATATGGTAACAGATTTATTTAAACACGGAAAAGTTACGACAACCTTAGCTAAAGCAAAGGAATTAAGAAGAGTGGCAGATAAAATGATAACTCTTGCTAAAAAGGGAGATCTTGCTTCAAGAAGAAGAGCTTTAGCTTTTATTAGAGATAAAAATGTTGTAAGAAAATTGTTTAATCAGTTAAGAGAAAAATATCTGGATAGGGCTGGAGGATATACAAGAATTATAAAAGTTGG
Source organism: Thermodesulfobacterium geofontis (assembly GCA_002877985.1). GTDB lineage: Bacteria > Desulfobacterota > Thermodesulfobacteria > Thermodesulfobacteriales > Thermodesulfobacteriaceae > Thermodesulfobacterium > Thermodesulfobacterium geofontis_A. Next base: position 15,063 of record PNIK01000069.1, read on the forward strand.
TCCCAGAAGAGGGGACGCCTCCATGATGGCTGTGGTAGAGCTGGTAGAGGAAAAATTAACTACTAAGGGTTCAAAAATTAAAAAAGAAAGACTAAAAAAAGTTTTAGAGTTTATAGAAAAGAAGAAAAGAGAATACGGATTGATTAAAGAGTCTGTTACAGAAGAAAAACCAGAAGAAAAACCAGAAGAGCCCTCTCAATCAGAAGTACCTTCTAATGAAGGAAAGTCTGAATAAATCATAAACCTTCCATGGATGTTATTAGAATTTAATGGAATATTAAGGGATAAATTTTTTAAACTTCTTAATTTTCCTCCTGATGAAAGAGAGTTAATAATTTCCTTTTTAAGAAAGTTCAAAAATAGAAAAGATTTTTATTTAACTGGAGGCTCAGTAAGAGCTCTTTTTACTTCGGAGAAAATAGAAGATCTTGATCTCACAGTAAAAGAGAATGTAGCAGAACTTGTTTGGTTTGCTCAAGAATTTTTAAATTATCACTTTGTTCCATTAGCTCCTGAATGGGGTATATACAGACTGGCTAAAGGTAAAAATACTATAGACTTTACAAGTTTTAGAGGAGAAACTATAGAAGAAGATTTAAAAAAAAGGGATTTTACTTTTAATGCCATGGCTGTTCCTATAAAAAATCTATTTGAAAATGAGTTTTTAGTTTTAGATCCCCTTTCAGGTTATAAAGATTTAAAAGAAGGTATTATAAGGGCTATAAGTGAAGAAAATATTGTAGAGGATCCTTTAAGAATTTTGAGAGGCTATAGATTTTTTGCTTACGGTTTTGGAAGGATAGAGGCTAATACAAGAAAATATTTTTTTCTTCATAAAGAAAAAATAAACTGGTGTGCCAAAGAAAGAATTTTACAGGAACTTTTATATATTTTGGCCTCTCCTAAAACTTTTGAAACTTTTAAATTGATGGACGAAGATAATATTTTAACAGAGATATTTCCCTATCTTGAAAAAGCAAAGGGTATTCCTCAACCAACTTTTCATCATTTAGATGTAAAAGATCATCTTTTGGAAACACTTAAATGGACTGAAGAAATATTGAAAAATCCAAAAGAATATTTAGGGATAGAAAAAACAGAGGAAATGGAAGAAGAGGATTTTATTATTTCTGTTAAGCTGGCAGGGCTTTTTCATGATCTTGGTAAAGCTTACACTTTTGAAATTAAAGAAAGAATTACTTTCTATGGACACGAAAAGGTCTCTGTAGAATTGTTTAAAAAAATGGCAAAAAAATTGAGATTTAAGAAAGATTTGATTGATAAAATCTGTAATCTTATTAAAAATCACATGAGACCCTTTCATCTGTTAAATGAGAAAGAAAAGGGAAGTTTAACTTTAAAGGCTAAAAGAAATTTGATAAGGGACGTCCCTTATCTTAAAGAACTTTTCATAGTTTGTATGGCAGACTCCTGTGCAAGCAAAGGACCCGATAAAGAACCAGATTATGAAGAGCGTTTAAAAAATTTTTTTCATGAGCTTTTTGAATTAAAGGATGCTCTTGAAAGAGAAAGTCAGAAGAAAAGACTTATTACAGGACATGATCTTATAGAACTTGGTTTTGAACCAGGTCCATTATTTAAAGAAATTTTGCAAGATGTTGAGATACAGGTATTAGAAAAAAAGCTAACTTCTAAGAATGAAATTTTAGAATATATAAAAGAAAAATATGGTAAAGGAGAGACTTAAAAAGTTTTAGCTTGTAAAATTTCAAATTTAAGGTAAGGTAAAATAAAATTCTAAAGGAGGGGAAAAAAGGAATATGAAGGTGGAATTGCAGGATTTAAGCGAAGTAGAAAAAATTTTGAAGATAGAAGTGCCTCAAGAAAAGGTAGATGAAATGATTCAAAAGGTTACCGATCAAGTTAGAAAAAAAACCAAAATTAAAGGATTTAGAGAGGGTAGAGCCCCTGCCTACTTAGTTAGAAAACTTTTTAAAGAAGAGATTGAGGAAAAAAGTATAGCTAAAATTATAGAAGATACTTTAGATAAGGCTATTAAAGAAACAAAATTAGAACCACTTTTAAGACCTAAAATTGAAGAATTGGGAGAATTAAAAGAAGGAGAACCTTTCAACTATTCGGTTTTGGTGGAAGTAAGACCTGAGATTAATATAAAAAAAGAAGATTACATTGGAGTAGAGGTTGAAAAAGAACCTGATGAGATAGAGGAAGAAGAAGTAGATAGAATTTTAAATGAATTTAGGTATTCCTTTTCTCCATTAAAAAAAGTTGAAAAAGACGAAATAATTGAAGAAAGATCTATAGCGGTTATAAAATTTTTTGCCTATGAGGGTGAGGAATTAATTCCCGGACATCAAGCTGAAGCTTTATTTATAGATGTGGGAACCGGAGAATTTAACGAAAAGGTAGAGAAAGAACTGATAGGGAAAAAAGAAGGAGATAGATTTAGTGTGGAGGTTGAATACCCTGAAGATGGACTTAACCCTCTTTTAGCTGGTAAAAAAGTAAGATATGAAATTGAGGTGAAGGAAATTTATAAAAGAGAATTAAAAGATTTGGATAATGAATTTGTAAAAAGTTTAAATATGGGTTTTGAAACAGTAGAAGCTTTAAGAGAAAGTATTAAAAAGAGATTATTAGAAGAGAAAAAAAGAAAAAATGAAAATAGATTTAGAGAAAGACTTTTAGAAAAGATTTTAGAAAAAGTAGAATTTAAGGTGCCTGCTCGATATGTAGAATTGAAATTAACTCTTTTGATAGATCAAATAAGAGAGAATTTAGAGAGAGATGGACTAAGTTTTGATAAGCTCAATATTTCTATGGACAAGTTGAGGGAAAGGCTTTATCCCATTGCTGAAAGACAGGCAAAAGAAGAATTACTTTTAGAAAAAATAGCAGAACTTGAAAATATCGAAATTCCTCAAGAAGAAATAGATAAAACAGTTGAAAGCATTTCAAAGGGTTTAAGAATTTCTTTAGAGCAAGCCCGAGGAATTGTCTATTTTAATATACTTCCGAAAAAATTGGCAGAAAAGACCTTGCAATTTTTGGTAAATAATGCTAAACCTACTAATAAAGAAATTAAAGAAGAAAATAAAGAAGGGAATTAAAGTATGGCTTATTATATTCCCATAGTAATTGAACAG
>PNIK01000093.1 GCA_002877985.1 Thermodesulfobacterium geofontis
TTTTAAGAATCAATTAAAATTTTTTTAATTTATAATAATCTCTTTTAAAAGTTTAAAGATATGAAAAAATTTGGACTATTGTTTTTCTTTTTTTTAGTTTCTTTTTTTTCGGTTTTAATTTTTGCAGAAATAGCCCGATCAGAAGTAGAAAAAGTTAATTTATTTATATCTGGTAAAGTTTTAGACGCCCATAAAGAGCCTATAAAAGAAGCTCAGATAAGGCTTTTAATAAATGAAAGACCTAAAAGATTGTTAGTTGATCACCAAGAAAGAGATTTTGTAGTTACCTCTTCACAAGGTAGCTATCAAATAGAAACTGAAGTTAGTTTAAAAGATATTGAAAGAGGAAATATAAAATTAGAAATATTCAAAACCAATTTTAAAAAAAAATTATTTCTTTAAATAAAGAAGACTTTGCTAAAAATGGGAACAATTTTTATATAGTAAAAAATATTATTCTTGAAAGATATCTTTCTCCTTCTTTTTACATAGCGACAGGAATTTTTATTTTTATCTATATTTTGATAGCCTTTGAACTTCTTCACAGAACACTTGCTGCACTTTTAGGAGCAAGTTCAATGCTAATTATTACTTATACCTTAGGAATTATAAATCCTGATTATCATATCATTTCTTTTGAAAGAGCACTTGAAGCTATAGATCTAAATGTGGTTTTTCTTCTTATGGGGATGATGATTATTGTTGGGATTTTAAAACACACAGGTGTTTTTCAGTGGTGTGCTTATATGTCTTATAAAATAGCAAGAGGCAATGTATTTTGGCTCAATGCAATTTCCTGTTTTTTTATTGCGATAACCTCAGCATTCCTTGATAATGTTACAACCATGCTTCTTTATACTCCTGTTTTAATTGAGATAGCTATAGTTCTAAGAATTTCTCCCTTTTCACTTCTCCTTCCAGGAATAATGTCATCCAATTTGGGTGGAACAGCAACTTTGATCGGAGATCCTCCCAATATTATGATTGGATCTTACACAGGACTAACCTTTATGGAATTTGTTAAAAACTTAACCCCTGTGGTTTTAATATGTATGTTAGTACTTATTGCTTACAATGAGTTTTTTTACAAAAAGGAATATAAAAAAGGAAAAGCTGAGGATGTAAATGGTTTGATAGCCCAGTTAGAAGAGGAATTTAAGATTACAGATAAAAATCTTCTCACTTATGGACTTTTGGTAATGGCTATAGTTATTGCCTTTTTTGTAACTCATGGCTATTGGCATATGGAGGTGAGTATTCCCGCTTTATTTGGGGCAAGCCTACTTTTTGTTTATGGAATTTTAACTAAAAAGGTAAATATGTTTGAACTTATAGAAAAAGACATTGAATGGACAACTCTTTTATTTTTTATCTTTCTTTTCATTCTTGTCGGAGCAGTAGAAGAAGTAGGACTTCTTGCTATTATTGCCGATTGGGTTTATCATTTTTCTAAGGGTAATTTATTAATTGCTATAACTCTTATTTTATGGGTTTCTGCTCTTATGAGTGCTTTTGTAGATAATATTCCTTTTACTGCAACTATGCTTCCAATTGTGGCTTATCTTACTAAAATGATCCCAGGAGCAGAAAGTAATGTTCTCTGGTGGGCACTTGCCTTTGGAGTATGTTTTGGAGGAAATGGTACTTTAATTGGTGCCTCTGCAAATGTTGTAACTGTTGGAATTGCAGAAAGTCTGGGACACAAAATTACATTCTTAGAATTTATGAAATATGCCTTTATATTAATGATCATAACTGTACTTATTGCAAATATATGGCTTCTTATATTTTATTAGGAGGTTTTTAAGTGGATGTAATTTATAGTTTTAAAAAAATCCTTCTTCCTGTTGATGAAAGCAAACACTCTAAAAAAGCAATAACTTTTGCTGGCAAGTTTTTAAAGTATTTCATTAAGGATATCTCTCAAATTACAATTTTTCATGTAATAAGACTTAGTTATTTAACTGCACATGAAAAAAGGATTGATTTAAGAGTAGAGTTTTTAAAAGAATCTGAATTATTTAAAAAACTCAAGGAACAATATTTAAAAGAAAAGATAAAACCGATTCTTGATGAATATGAAAAAATTTTAAGAGATTGTGGAATAACTATAGAAATAATTAAAAGAGTAGATGAGGGAGATCCAGGTAATAAAATAATAGAGGTATTATGTAAAGAAGATTACTTTTCGGTTTTTCTTGCTCGCAGAGGCATAAGTCTTACTGAAAGCCTTGTTATGGGAAGCGTTTCTACAAAGGTTGTTTATAATGCAAAAAAGCAGGTTGTTTATCTTATAGGTGAGAAGTTTTCAGAAGACCAAGTTGATTCTGTTTCAAAGATTCTAATTCCTGTAGATGGTTCAGAATATTCCAAAAAGGCTGTAGAACACGCAGTTTATGTAGTAAAGGGATTAGGAGAAAAAATAAAAAAAATTAAATTATTAAGAGTAATTAATTTGGATGTGTATCAGGAAAGGATCAATCAAGGTATTGATCCTGAAAAAGAGGCAGGAGAAAATCTTTCCATTGCAAAAAAGAAATTTTTGGATGAATATATTCCAGAAAAACTAATTCAAACCCAGGTCCTTATAGGAATCCCCTCAAAGGAGATAATAAAAGAAATAAAAGAAAATAATTATGATTTGGTAATTATAGGAAGAAGAGGACGATCCCCTTTAAAAGATCTTGTAATGGGTGGAGTAAGTTCAGCTATAGTCTATCACTGTATAGAACCAACCATAGCTATAATTAATCTTTAATTTTAAGAAATACTTCTTAAATGGATGCAATCTCCGGAATAAATTTTTAAGATTTCGTTTTTTTCAGTTTTTAAAATTAAAGCCCCTTCATCAGATATATCTAAAGCAAATCCTATCTTTTCTCCTTCTGGATGAATAATTTTTACTTTTCTTCCAAGGGTTAGACTTTTTTCCTTCCAGGCATTTAAAATCTCTTTAGGCTCTTTCTTAATAAGATATCTAAAATTTTCTACAAGAGCTTTAATAATGTCTTTCCTTTTAATTTCTCGGTTAAGAATTTCTTTTAAAGAGATAGCTTGAGGTTCCACAGAGCTTATTTCATTATTTACATTTATTCCAATCCCTATTATAGCATATTTTATTTTATCAATTTCTGCTTTTACTTCTAAAAGAATTCCAGCAAGTTTTTTTTCCTCATTGTCATTTCTATAAATTACATCATTAGGCCATTTAAGATAAACCCTTATTCTTGCTATTTTCTCAAGGGCTAAAGCTGTTGCTAAACTTGCTGTATAGGTAAGAAGAAAGGCTTCTTTTAAAGAAAGGGAGGGTTTTACAATCAGACTCATCCAAATTCCACCCTTTGGTGAGTGCCAAATCCTATTAAGTCTTCCTCTACCTTTGGTTTGAGTTTCAGCAATGATAATAGCAGATTCTTCTTTTTCAGCTATATCTTTAGCAACATCCATAGTAGAGGTAATTTCTTTAAAATAATAAACTTTATAAGGAAGATCTGAAAGTTCCTCTTCATTTAGGAGATCTAAATTATTTATTAGTCTATATCCTTTGGCTAAGGTTTCTATCTGATATCCCTTTTTCTTTAAATCCTGAATATGTTTCCATACAGCAGTTCTTGATATATTAAGGATTTTGCCAATTTCTTCTCCAGAAATAATATCGTTAGCTTTTAAAAGTTCAATTATTTTTGATTTTGTAGTTTTACTTTTATTCATTATACTTATTTTAAATGATAAAAAGTGCGGAGGAGGAGGGATTCGAACCCCCGAAGGGAGGGATTA
>PNIK01000106.1 GCA_002877985.1 Thermodesulfobacterium geofontis
ATGCTATAATTTAATTCGGCTTTTAATTAGCTTATTAAAAAATAATTCATTTATATCTCATCTTCAATGATTAACAATTTATTATTCAAATTCTTAACCTATACCTTAACCTATCACCCGGAAGAATTTGGTTTAATTCCTGATAATAATGGATTTTTCAAAATTAAAGAAATTTTTCAAGTTCTAATTTTTACTAAAAAATTTAAAAAAGTAAAATTAGAAATATTAAAACAATTATTTTCTTATTATTACAAAGATTTTTTTGAAATTTCAAGAGATTATAATTTAGTAAAACCTAAAAACGTCTACTATTCACCTCCTCAAAAAATTGAAATTTCACAAATTTATAAGTATACTACTCTTTGGACATTTGTCAAGCCAAAATTATGGATAAAAATTTCTATAGATGGTGAGTGGAAATATCATAATTCATTAATTCCTCTTTTTATTGATAAAGAATTAGCGCAAATTTGGGCAAAAATAAAGGGTTGTATATTATTGGAAACCATTTCTAAACTAATTTCTCCTGATACAAACATTTTTAATTTTAGAGAGAAAATTTTTCTTTTAGATAAAATAAATTATGAAGCTCTTAAAGGACCTCAGATTGATCAAAGATTTCTTAAAAAATATGGTTCAAAAATTGAAATACCCCTAAGATCATCTCCAATCATCTCTTTCAAAGAACCTCCAAAAAGTGAAATAGAAGAAAGAAAGTTACCTTTTAGAAAAATTACCCATGGGAAGAAAAAGGAAAAACCTTGGAAAAAGTATCAAAAAGAAAAAGCAAAAAGAAAAACCTCATTAGAATAAATTTTTTTATTTTCCCACAGTTGCTATATAAATTACGCTTTCTCCTTCTTCTAATTCAAGAAATTTATTTAATTCTTCATCAAAAAAAGCACCTACTGGACAGGCTTTTAATCCAAGGGCTTCACTTGCCAGAAGCACATTCTGACAAATATGAGCCACATCCATAAAAATATATCTTAAGCCTCTACTTCCGTATTTTGAAATAGTTCTACTTAATACTGCAGACCAAATAAAAATAATACTTGCTGAGGCCAAAAAAGCCTGACCAAGAGCCAGTTCACTCAATATTTTACCCATATATCCTTTTTTTAAAAGGGCAAGAGAAAAGTCCTTTACCTCTAAATGGTATATTCCTGGTTCAATTTCATAGGAATAGTTAATGGCTAAATAGGTCTCAATAGGATATAAGGCACCTGCTGAAGGTGCAGTTCTTAATAGATAAGGTTCAGCAATACCTGTAACTCCTTGAGCAGAAAAGCATAATAAAGCAATTTCCCTTAGAGAGAGAGGATTTTTTTTATATCCCCTCTTGCTCCTTCTTTTTGATAAAATTTCAAAAAAATTAGGAGTGGGAGGAAATTTTTCTACAGAGAGCTTAATTTTGGTGGTATTCTGATATTCTTTAAATGGCGGAGAGGGAGAGACCAGAGCTTCTCTAAATCCAAGATTTTTCAAAGATAAATTAGTAAATTTTAAAAATTGATAAGCTTGAGTTTCTTTTAATCCCACACCTTCTCCCTCCTTTAAAAATTTTAAAAATTTTATTTAAAAATTCTGGGAAACAGCACTAGGAGTGGAGCGCTTTTTTAAATAGATCTGAATGGCTGAAATGGCTGCAGGTGTTACTCCAGGAATTCTCAAAGCTTGACCTATAGAAGTGGGTCTTATTTTGCTAAATTTCTCTTTCATTTCATTAGAAAGACCTGGTATTTCATAATAGTTAAGATCTTCTGGAAGTTTCATATTTTCAAGTTTTTTAAATTTTTCCACTTCTTTAAGCTGTTTATTTATATACCCACTGTATTTTATTTCTGTTTCTATTTCTGATAAAATGTCTTCTGAAAATTTTTTTAAGTCTGGCACTAATTCAGAAATAACTTCTATTTCCACTTCAGGTCTTTTTAAAAGTTCATAAAGTCTTATGCTTGATTTGAGCGGGGTTGAACCTATACTTTCAAGATAGCTATTAACACGATCTGGAGAAATTTTTGTCTCTTTTAAAAATTCCATTACCCTCTTTAATTTCTCCTTTTTATCTAAATACAATTCCCATCTTTCATCATCAACAAGTCCTATCTTTCTTCCAATTTCAGTAAGCCTTAAGTCTGCATTATCTTCCCTTAAAAGAAGCCTATATTCTGCACGGGAGGTAAACATTCTATAAGGTTCGTCTGTCCCTTTAGTTACTAAATCATCTATAAGTACTCCTATATAACCTTGAGAGCGGTCGAGAACAAGAGGTTCTTCTTCTTTTACATAAAGGGCTGCATTAATTCCTGCTATAAGCCCCTGAGCAGCTGCTTCTTCGTATCCTGTGGTTCCATTTATCTGTCCTGCTAAAAATAAACCCGAGATTAATTTTGTTTCCAAGGTGTGTTTTAATTGAGTTGGAATTACATAATCATGTTCTATTCCATAACCTGGTCTTAAAATTTCAGCCTTTTCTAAACCAGGAATACTTCTTACCATTTCCCACTGTACATCAATGGGAAGACTTGTACTTATGCCATTTGGATAAACTTCCACTGTATCAAGTCCTTCTGGTTCAAGAAAAACTTGATGTCTTTCTTTATCGGGAAATCTAAAAACCTTATCTTCAATAGAAGGACAATATCTAACTCCTCTTCCTTTAATTTTTCCTGTAAAAAGAGGGGATCTATCTAAGGCATTTCTTATAATCTCATGGGTTTTCTCTGTGGTATAAGTTATGAAACAGGGAACTTGAGGTAAAGAAGGTCTTTTTCCTTTATTTTTAAAAGAAAAAAGAGGTGGAGGAAAATCTCCCCACTGAATTTCAAGCTTACTGTAATCAATAGTTCTTCCATCAAGTCTTGGACAGGTTCCAGTTTTAAATCTCCCCATCTCAAAACCAAGTTCTTTTAAATGTTCAGGAAGCCTATTAGAAGGTGGATCTCCCAACCTTCCTGCAGGAAAGCTTTCAAGTCCTATATGAATGAGTCCATGAAGAAAAGTTCCAGGTGCTATAACTACTGCCTTAGCTCCAAACTGTTCTCCTGCTTTGGTCTCAACTCCTATTATTCTCTTATCTTTCACTAAAAGTCTTGTTACCAAAGCCTGTTTAATAAAAAGATTAGGAGCTCTCTCTAGAACTCTTTTCATTCTTTCTTGATATTTAAACCTATCTGCTTGAGCACGAGTTGCCCTTACTGCAGGACCTTTTTTAGTATTAAGTTTTCTAAACTGGATTCCTGTCTCATCAATAGCTAAGGCCATTTCTCCACCAAGAGCATCAATCTCCTTCACTAAATGACCCTTTCCTATTCCACCTATAGAAGGATTACAACTCATAGCTCCTATGCGTTCAAGATTAATAGTAAGAAGAAGAGTCTTACATCCCATTCTACTTGCTGCTAAGGATGCCTCAATTCCTGCATGCCCTGCACCTATTACAATTACATCGAAACTCTCTAAAAATTTCATTTTAGAATCACCATTTCTATTAATTTTTTGATTTTAAATATAATCTTTCTTTGAATTTTTGCCATCTCTCCTTAAACTACAATAAAAGTTGAATTTTTTTCTAAATAACTTATTTTAAAATTATGAAAACACAAAGACTTTATTACACCCTAAACGAATTTTTAAAGGAAAAATTTGGGGAAAAAGTTAAAAAAATACCCTTAGATGCAGGATTAACCTGTCCAAATAGAGATGGAACAAAAGGTTTGGGAGGATGTATATATTGCGATTCCAAAGGTTCTGGGACAGGATTTTTTAAAGAAGGGAAGTCCTTAGAAGAACAAGTAAAATTCTTTTTGGAAATATTTAAAAGCAAAAAATTTAATAAATTTATAGCTTACTTCCAATCCTTTTCCAATACCTATGCCCCGGTAGAAAAACTTAAAGAACTATATGATATAGTTTTTATAGATCCCTCCATAGTAGGATTAGCAATAGGAACTCGTCCTGATTGTATAGATGAAAAAAATGTAGATCTTCTTAAAACCTATCAAGAAAAAGGCTACTATCTTTGGGTGGAATTGGGACTTCAAAGTATATTTAATAAGACTTTAGAATTAATTAATAGAGGCCATACCTTTGAAGATTTCTTAGAAGCTTACTCTCTTCTCAAAGAAAACAATATACCGGTGGTAGTACATATTATTTTTGGATTACCAGAAGAAACAAAAGAAATGATGATGGAAACTGTAAAAACCTTGGCTAAACTTAAAGTAGATGGAATAAAGTTTCACGCTCTTTATATACCCAAAGGTTCTAAGATGGAAGAAATATATTTAAAAGGTGAGTATAAACCTCTTGAAATGGAAGAATATGTTGAACTTGTTGCTTATGCTTTAACCTATCTCCCACCATCTACAGTAGTTCATAGGGTGTGTTCAGAAGCAAAAGAAGAAGATATTTTAGCTCCTCTCTGGATTACCAAGAAAATGGAGGTTATTAATTTATTAAGGAAAGTTATGAGCGAAAAAGAACTTTATCAGGGGAAAAATTACCCTCCTTAAATTTTGTGGCTTTATTTGAAGGTTATTATACAATCTGAAATAAAAAGAAAAAATAATAAAATAAATAAAGCAGAGGCTTTAAAATTTTCTTGAAATTTTCCGATAATATTATTAAAATATTTAAAAATAGGAGATCCTTATGAAAATAGATTCTAGATTTATTTTTCCAATTAATTTTACTGCTGAATCAGTAACTTCAAAGAGAGGAGAAAGTCTTTTTGAGGAGTATTTCAAAGCTATTCTTTCTGAAATTGAAAAAAAGGAATTTTTAGAAAAAACTCAGAAAGAGAGATTTAATTTAGTATATCAAAAATTAGAGGAAAGCTCTAAGCTTTTAGAAAGCATTATAAACAAAGAATTGGATGCTACTTCATCTGAAACTATCGGAGATTTTATTTTAGCTCAAGCTCTGGAAATAAATAAAATTTTAGATACCTTACCAGAATCTTCCTTGAAGAGTTTTTTAAAAGATTGGACATTTTTTATAGGAATCGAAGCTCAAAAAATTAAGCAGGGATTTTATTCTTAATCTTTTCTCTTAAAGCTAACTCTAATAACTTCTGAATTAGTTCTTCAAAACTATAACCTGCAACTTTTGCTGCAAGAGGCAAAAGACTTGTTTCTGTCATACCAGGAATAGTATTGGTTTCAAGTACATAAATTTCATCACCTACTATTATCATATCGGTTCTACTATAATGTCTTAATTTTAATGCCCTGTGAGCTATGAGTCCATATTCTTGAGCCTTTTGAGTTAATGCTTCTGAAAGAGGAGCTGGACAAACTTCCTCTGCAAGCCCTGGAGTATATTTAGTTTCATAATCAAAAGTTTCTGAAACCTTGGGAATTATTTCTACTACTGGCAAGGGTTTCTCATCTAAAATACCAACCGTTATTTCTCTTCCTTTAAGATATTTTTCCACAATTACTTCATTATCTATATTAAAAGCCTTTTCCAAAGCTTCTTTTAAATCTTCTCTTTTCTTTACTATACTTAATCCAACGCTTGAACCTTGAGTTGCAGGTTTGATAATCAAAGGAAAACCAAGTTTTTTTGCGTATTCTCTAATTTCTTCAAAAGAATTTTCTTTTGAAAATACCTTTCCTTCAGGAACTTTAAGTCCTGCTAATTTGTATAAATTTTTAGATATCCCTTTATGCATAGCTATTGCACTTCCTAAAACACCTGCCCCTTGATAGGGAAGTCCTATAGAATCAAGAAACCCCTGTAATGTTCCATCTTCACCCCCTGGTCCATGAACCACTAAAAAGGCACAATCAAATTCTTTAGCCCTTTGAGCAAGTTCAGAAAGATCCTTCGCAGGATCAAAAATTTCATATTTATGTCCCAATTTTTCCAAAGCTTTCTTTACTGCAGATGCGCCTTTTAAGGACACTTCTCTTTCAGAGGATATTCCACCAGCAAGAAGAGCAACTCTTAACACACCGAAAGAGGACATCTTTTACCTCCTTTATTTTTTCTAACTCCATTATTTTATCAGGTGTAAAGGGAAGCCTTTTAAATATGCGTTTTTCAATTAAATAATTTAATCTTTCTAAAGATTCTAATCTTAGAATAGTTTGCTCATTCTTACCATATCTTTTTTTTAGATCATCAAACCTTTCCTTTAAAGAAACTATTTTTTCGTGCATAACCCTTTTGTCTGCATAATGAACAATTTCCTCTTCAGTAATAAACGCATCTAAAGAACCTAATTCTAAATAAATATGAGCTTTTATAATGTCCCCTATTCTTTCATAGCCTAATTTTTTCATATATTCGTATCCAAGTAAGGCATGATCTTCACCCGTCAAAAAAGATTTGTATTTTTTAATATCATGAAGAAGTGCCCCTACCGTTAAAAGATGAAGATCAATATTTTTATCTATCTCTTTTAAAAAGCAACCTATAAACAAAGAAACAAGAGCTACCTTTTCTGAGTGTTTTACAATATGTTCAGGGACCTTCTCTTTTTTAAGAAGATGATAAGCCTCTTCCAGAGAGAGAATCATAGTTATTAACAATCTAAAATTTTTTTAAAATTATCAAGAAAATAGGAGAAGAAAATAAAACACTATCCAATCTATCAAGTAATCCACCATGTCCTAAAATAATTTTTCCTGAGTCTTTTTTATTGACCATTCTTTTAAAAGCTGATTCAAAAAGATCACCCATACTTCCTACAATAGAAAGAATTATAGCAACTACAATATTGGCGCTTTCTTTAAAAAGGTTTAAGTAAGAATTTAAAAAAATTGCCACCATCAAAGCAAATATTAATCCACCCAAAAATCCTTCCCAAGTTTTTTTAGGAGATATTTTGGGGAAAAAAGGGGTTTTCCCAATAGCTTTCCCAACTAAATAAGCACCTGTATCATTAGCAAAGACTACAGAAAAAAAATAAATTAAATACTCCCTCTTAAAGGCTTGTAAAATCTCCCAAAAAGGATAAAGCCCTATGAAAATATAAAAAATTCCTGTAAGAAAAGGGAAAAAGTTTTTTTTAAATTCCTCTTTTTCATATTTAAACAATTGGAAAAGAAAAGAAAAAAATAAAAAAAAATAAAAAATGTAAAATAAGGAAACTTTATATGCAAATATAATTAAAAAACTACATATAAGAAGTATTTCCCCTATTAACCATATAAAAAAAGTAAATTCATAAAGATTTTTCCATTCATAAAAACATAAAGAAGCTACCACAATAATAATAATAGAAATAGTAGATAAATTTGCTTTTAATAGGACTAAAATAAGAAGGGGGAATAAAATAAGAGTAGTAATAACTCTTTTAAGGTTCATAAATTCTGCCAAATCTTCTCTCTCTTTGTTGATAAGAATAAAGAGCTTTTAAATATTCCTTTTCATCAAAGTCTGGCCAGTAAATAGGTGTAAAGTAAAGTTCTGTGTATGCTAATTGAAAAAGCAAAAAATTAGATATTCTCATTTCTCCACTTGTTCTAATAAGAAGATCTGGATCGGGTATATCTTTGGTATCCAAAAATTTTCTAAAAAGACCTTCATCAATCTCTTCCGGGGAAATTTTACCTTCCTTTATTTCTTCTGCTAATTTTTTCACTGCTTTAATAATTTCATTTTTTCCTCCATAACTTAAAGCCATACACAAAACCATTTTCTCATTTTCCTGTGTAGTTTTTTCGATAAATTCTAGTTTTTCTTGCAAATCCTTTGGGAAATCTGCTTTATCTCCTATTACTTTAAATCTTATTCCCTGTTTTTTCATCTCTTCCAGTTCTGCATCTAAATAAATTTTTAACAATTCAAGAAGGGTGGAAATTTCTTCAGGAGGACGAAACCAGTTTTCTTTTGAAAAGGCAAAAAGGGTTAAATAAGGAATACCGAGTTCTCTTGTTTTATAAATTATTTTTTTAGCTACCTCTGCACCTACTTTGTGGCCATAAGCCCTTGGCAGGCCCTTACTTTTTGCCCATCTTCCATTACCATCCATAATAATAGCTACATGCTTAGGAAGTTTTAAAGGATCTAAAGTTATTACAGAATCATTTAGGAAATTTTTCATTTTAAGGAGCTAAAATTTCTTTTTCTTTCTCTTTCAAAGCTACATTAATTTTTTCAATATATTCATCAGTTAATTTTTGAACCTTCTTTTCTAATTGAAGGTAATCGTCTTCAGAAATTTCTCCTTTTTTCTTAGCAGATTTAAATTTCTCTAAAATATCTCTTCTAATATTACGAACTGCTATTCTTGCCTCCTCAGCAAGTTTGTTTGCCACTTTCATAAGTTCCTTTCTTCTTTCCTCAGTCAAAGGTGGTATAACAAGTCTTATGGTTTTACCATCACTGGTAGGATTAATCCCCAGGTCAGATTTTTGAATAGCCTTCTCAATCTCTTTAACTAAGGTTACATCCCAAGGTTGTATAACAAGCATTTTTCCTTCTACTATGTTTACAGTAGCTATTTGAGGAATAGGCAATTTTGTACCATAACAATCCACTTTAATAGCTTCTAAAAGGGCAACAGAAGCTCTTGAGGTTCTTATATGAGAAAGTTCTTCTTTAAAATTTTTTAGGCTCTTTTCCATCTTTCTTTTTGCTTCATCTAAAGTCTCATTCACAAACCCATCACCTCCTTTTAAGGTTTTATCAAAGTTCCCACCTTTTTTCCTAAGACAGCTTTTTTAATATTTCCTTTTTTTAAAAGATTAAAAACTAAAATAGGCAATTTATAATCTCTTGCTAAAGAGAAAGCCGTAGCATCCATTACTCTAAGCTTTTTTTCTAAAGCTTCATCAAAGGTAAGGGTATCATATTTTTTTGCTGTTGGATCCTTAGCTGGATCCTTATCGTAGACACCATCTACTTTAGTAGCTTTAAATAAAATTTCTGCGTCAAGCTCAAGAGCTCTTAAAACTGCTGCAGTGTCTGTAGTAAAAAAAGGATTCCCTGTACCACAAGCTAAAATAAGTATTCTACCCTTTCCCAGATGCTTAAGTGCTCTCTCTCTTATATAAGTCTCTCCTGCTTTTACTACTTCAAAAGCAGACATTATTCTACAAGGAATATTTTGAGAAATTAAGGCATCTTGTAATATTATTGCATTAATCAAAGTAGCAAGCATTCCTATACAATCTGCCCTTACCCTATCCATTCCCTTTTCTTGCCCCAAAATTCCTCTAAAAATGTTACCTCCTCCTATTACTATACTTAATTCTATTCCCAGATCATATATTTCTTTTAATTCTTCAACTATTTCTCTTACTATTTGATAATCTATCCCAAAAGGTTTATTTCCTAAAAGCGCTTCTCCAGAAATTTTTAAAAGAATTCTTTTATACTTAGGCTTTTTCAAATTTATTCACCTATTTGAAATCTACAAAATCTTTTAATTACAATTTTTTCTCCAGTTTTTGCTATTAATTCATTTAGAAGATCTTGGATAGTAAGATCTGGATTTTTAATGAATGGCTGTTCTAAAAGCACATTTTCTTTGTAAAATTTTTCTAGTTTCCCTTCAACTATTTTAGGAATTATATTTTCCGGCTTACCTGCTTCTCTCAATTGTTCTTCGTATATCCTTTTTTCTCTTTCCAATATCTCTGATGGAACTTGTTCCCTACTTATGGCAACTGGATTTGTAGCTGCAATTTGCATAGCCAAATTGTGAGCAAATTCCTGAAATTCTGAGGTTCTGGCTACAAAATCCGTTTCGCAATTTACCTCAACTAGTACTCCAATTTTTCTATTGCTGTGAATATAAGCTGCTACTATACCCTCAGAGGTTTCTTTAGCTGCCCTTTTTGCAGCAATAGCAAGACCTTTTTTTCTTAGAATATCTATAGCTTTTTCTATATCTCCCCCAGCTTCTTCTAATGCCTTCTTACAGTCCATAAATCCCGCTGCTGTTCTTGCTCTTAGTTGTTTTATCAATTCCAAACTTATTTCAACCATTTTAGCCTCCTAAAGAAAGATTTTTATTCTTTTTCCATTAATTTTTCTGCTACTTCTTCAAATTTCAGTTCTTTTTCTTCTTCTGTAAGTATTTCTTTAATTATTTCTTCAGCTTTTTCTTCTGTTTTAAAAAGCTCTTCTTCAAGAGAAATTTCTTTATCAGTTTGAGCTGCCATTCTTTCTTTATAAATTTCCAATCCTTCCAAACAAGCATCTGCAATTTTACTGGTAATAAGTTTAATAGCCCTTATAGCATCATCATTCCCAGGAATAATATAATCTACAAGATCCGGATCACAATTTGTATCAACGATAGCAATAATAGGAATACCCAACTTTCTTGCTTCCTTAACAGCAATTTCTTCATGTACAGGATCTACTACATACAAAGCCTGAGGTAATGTCTCCATATTTTTTATTCCTGCTAAATTTTTCTCCAATTTATTTTTTAATCTTTCAAGTCTTAACCTTTCCTTCTTAACAAATCTTTCAATAGTTCCATCTTCAAACCAAGCTTCAAGCTTTTTAAGTTTTTCCACACTTTGTCTTATAGTTTTAAAATTGGTAAGTGTACCCCCGAGCCATCTATTTACTACATAATACATTCCGCATCTTTCAGCTTCTTCTTTAACAGTTTCTTGTGCTTGCTTTTTAGTTCCAACAAATAAAATTTTCCCTCCTTGGGCGACCAAATTAACCACAAATTCATAGGCAATTTCAAAATAATGTAAAGTCTGTTGTAAATCAATAATATGAATTCCGTTTCTTTCGCCAAAAATAAAGGGTTTCATCTTAGGATTCCATCTACGAGTCTGATGTCCAAAGTGGACACCAGCTTCAAGAAGTTGTTTCATGGTAATGTGTGACATACTTTTACCTCCTTTGGGGTTTTTCTTCCGTCTGAGGTGGATTAAAACCAAGCATCCCTACTATAGGGACACCCCAATCCTCAGACGTGCTTTTTTTAGACACATAATTAAATCACTTTTTACCCAAATTTCAAGCTGTAAATGATTCCGTTGTGACTTGACAATAGGAATAACATTTGAACTTTTAAAAAAAATAAGGAGGCAGAAAAAAATTACTTGATTTTATTCCAAAATGTTTTAAAAATCTTTTTTACCATGGTTATGTCTTCTTTAAACAAATTAAAAAATGCTGTAATTTTGATAGATGGTTCTTCTTTTATTTATAGAGCCTATTTCGCTATACCTGGTTATTTAGCTACTACTAAGGGATTCCCTACCAAGGCTATCTTTGGAGTAACTCAGATGGTTCTAAAAATTCTTAAAGAATGGGATCCAGAATATATTATCTGGTTTATGGATGAAAAGGAACCTACTTTCAGACATGAAATTTTTGAAAATTATAAAGCTACACGCCCTAAAATGCCAGATGATCTTAAAATTCAAATTCCTTACATAAAAACTATAATTTCCGCTCTTGGAATACCTGTTCTTTCATATCCTGGATATGAAGGCGATGATCTCATTGCTTCTTTCATAAAAAATATAGTTAAACCTTCAGACTTTTCTGCTATTATTGTTGCTGGAGATAAGGATCTTTATTCCTTAATTGATGAAAAAATATCCATCTATGATCCCGTAAGAGAAAAATTTCTGAATCTTGATATATTTTTAAAAAAATATCAATTCCCTCCTCAGGTTTTTCCCGAATTTAGAGCTTTAACTGGTGATCCCAGCGATAATATACCTGGCGTTCCTGGAATTGGAGAAAAGACAGCAAAAGAATTATTAATAAAATTCAAAAACTTGGAGAACCTCTATCAAAATATTCAAAATCTTTCTTCCTCCAAATTAAGAGAGAATCTTTTAAAATATAAAGCACAGGTATTAAACAATTTAACCCTTTTAACTCTTAACTTCAGTGCACCTCTGCCATCTTTTGATCTTTTTTATTATAAAAAGAAAGAACCCGATTATCTTACTTTGAGAAAAATTTTTAAGGAATTAGAATTTAGAAAGCTTCTATCTGAAATAAAATATACTCCCCCAGAATTTAAGCCTGTTTTAATAGAAGGTAAAGATGTTTCTCAATTACCAGAAAAAGATTATTTAAGTCTTTTACCTTTACAAAATCAGGGCTTTATTTTTGCTTTAGCTCAAATATCTGAAATTGCAGTGGCTTTTTCTGAGAAAGAAGCTTACAAATTATCGGCAAATCATCTTAAAAATTTAATCCAAAAATTTAATAAAACTGAATTTATCTTACACGATTATAAAAACTTTCTCAAGCTTTTTGATTTTTCTTTAAATAAAGTATTTGATACTAAACTGGCAAGCTATCTTTTAAATCCTTCATTAAAAAAATATGATCTTGAATTCTTATTGCAAGAATATTTAGATATTAGTTTAGGATCTTTTAAAACTTCTAAAAATGAGGAATTTGCCATAAAAACTTGTGGCCTTTTCTTATTGGGGAAGGAATTAATGAACTGTATCAAAGAGGAAGGTCTTAAAGAGTGGCTTGAAAAAGTTGAGATACCTCTAAGTGAAGTACTTTTTGAAATGGAAAAAAGGGGATTTAAGATAGATTTAGAATATGTAAGATTGTTTAATCAAAAATATCAAAAGCTTCTTAAAGAATTAGAAGAAAAGTTATTTGAAATAGCGGGTTGTAAATTTAATCCCAGGTCAAGCCAAGAAGTAAGCCACATCCTTTTTAAAAAATTAAATTTACCCTCGCTCAAAAAGACACCCAAAAGCTCCCTTCCTTCAACTGATGCAGAAGTGTTGGAAGAACTCGCCCCTCTTCATCCATTTGTTAAGACACTTATACAATATAGAACCCTTTATAAAATAAAAAGTACCTATTTAGAAGCTTTTCTAAAATATGCTTCAACAAAGACCCACAGAATACATACCGAATTTAATCAAACAGGAACAGCCACCGGAAGGCTTAGTTCCCAAAATCCAAATTTGCAAAATATACCTGTAAAAGGAGAGGAGGGCCTTGCTATAAGAAGGGCTTTTATTGCTGAAGAAGGATGTGTACTATGTAGTTTAGATTATTCTCAAATCGAATTAAGAATTCTTGCACATTTTTCGGAAGATAAAAACCTTATCGAAGCTTTTAAAAAAGGAGAAGACATTCACACTTTTACAGCCTGTGAAGTCTTTGGTGTACCATCTGAAAAAGTAACCCCTGAAATGAGAAGAATGAGTAAAGCTATAAATTTTGGAATAGCTTATGGAATGAGTGCTTACGGATTGGCAAAGGAATTAAAAATAAGTCCAAAGGAAGCCGAAACTGTTATAAACCGCTATTTTAATCGATATCCTGGAATAAAAGAGTATATACAAAAAACTATAGAATTTGCAAAAGAAAACGGATATGTAAAGACCTTAGCAGGAAGAAAACGCTATATACCTGAACTTTACAGCTCTAATAGAGCTATAAAAGATTTAGGACAAAGAATGGCAATAAATACTCCCATTCAAGGATCTGCTGCAGATCTTATAAAGTGTGCTATGGTAGCTTTGCAAAGGGAGTTAAAAAAACAAAATCTTAAAACCGCTATAATTTTGCAAGTCCATGATGAACTAGTACTTGAAGTCCCTGAAAATGAAATAGAAACTATAAAGGAGCTTGCTCCTAAAATAATGGAAAATCCTTTTGAATACTTAAATCTTCCTTATAAACTTAATGTACCTATAAAGGTAAACCTTTCTTTTGGGAAAAACCTTGCAGAATGTAAGTAGTCTAAGCTTTTCTAGGTTCAGAAAAACAAGGAATTTTTATAGTAATAACTGTCCCCGAAGGATTATTCCTTTCTACTATAAAAGATCCTTGATGAAGTTTAACAACTGAGTATGCCATAATTAGACCTGTTCCAAATTCCTTAAGCTTTATTAAATCACCTTCAGCAATGTTTGTGCTTATTTCTTCTGGAATTCCCTCTCCAGTATCTAACATTTTTATGATAATTTCTCCGTTTTCTCTATTTAAAAATATACTTATTTCCCCCTTTTCCTGCATAGCTTTTATAGAATTATCAATCAAATTTATCCACACTCTTTTAAAATGAAACTTATCAAAGAGGCATTCTCCATCGTCATTAGCTTGAATATTAAACTTGACTTCAGGATAGGCAAATTCATAAAGATTAATAACTTCAATAAGATTTTCTAACAAACTTCCTTTTTCCAATTTAAGGGCAGGTTTTTTTGAAAAATAATAAAAATCAGTAGCTAATTTTTTTAGTTCTTCTATATATTTTTCTATAACTTCAGTTGTTTTTAAAAGAACTTCCTTTGCTTCTCCATCAAGATTTTCCTCCAGTTTCCTTCTAAGTCTTTCTATGGAAAGTTTTATAGGAGTTAAAGGATTTTTAATTTCATGCGCAATTCTTATAGCTACTTCTTTCCAAATAGAAAGCCTCTTAAGATTTTCCTTTTCTTCCAAGTTTTCCAAAATAACCATAAAATTTTCTTCACGAAAGAGATTAAGCTTTAAAAGTGTTAATCCCAAAAATATTTCTTTTTTTTCTTTACTAAATTCAAAAACTTTATAAAAAGGGGATTCCAGTTCCACACTGGATAAAAGATTAAAAAGATTCAGATAATTGAAAAGGTCTCCTATATTATTGAATTTATAATTTTCTAAAAATTTCTTAAAGTTTTCGTTAAAAAATTTGATCTGGAAATTTGAATCCAGTATTAAAACCCCTACAGGAAGGTAATTCAGGATAGAAATTAGATATTCGTTGTATTGCTTCAATTCTTCTTCATATTCTTTAAGTTTTTTTACCATTTCTTTAAATGAGTTTATCAAAATTCCTAATTCATCTTCAGAAATAGAGGAAAGTGGTATTTCCTCTATTTGATAATCTTTTTGAGAAACTTTTTGAGTAGCTAAAACAAGATTTCGAAGGGGTTCTGTAAGATTTCTCCCTATTTTATTCCCCACCCATATACTTACAAAAATTATAAGAAGTAAAACCGAAATACCTGCCATTAATAAAAATTTCTTAAAAACTTTAAAATATTTTTTTTCTGGGAAAGTTCCACTTTCAGCAAATTTTTGCAAATTTAAAACTTTTCCAGTAGCAAGTATCCATTCATTACCGTATTTATCTTTACAAGGGATAAAGACCCGCACTAATGCCTTAGAACTTACTATTGAAATTTGAGTTAAAGGATTTTTTTCTATTTTGAACCTTTCCAAAATGGATGGAGGAATACCTAATTTACCCGGTATTTCTGAAGAATAAGTTTTTTTATAAAGCTCACCAGAGAATTTGTAAATTTCTATAGAATCAAGATCTGAGAAATATCTATATTTTTCTCTTAAATCTTTACTCTTTAATTCATCTGCCTGAGAAATATACTGCTTAACGATCTCTTGTCCCTTTATCAGAAGATATCTTTCTGTTTCCTTATAATAATCCTCTGCCTTCATAAATTGAGAAATAACCTTTTCTTCAAAAAATTCCTTAAACCAGTAATCTAAGGTTTTTTTGAAAAAGAAAAAACTTCCCAAAA
This sequence comes from Thermodesulfobacterium geofontis, assembly GCA_002877985.1. GTDB lineage: Bacteria > Desulfobacterota > Thermodesulfobacteria > Thermodesulfobacteriales > Thermodesulfobacteriaceae > Thermodesulfobacterium > Thermodesulfobacterium geofontis_A. The sequence goes on from PNIK01000106.1 coordinate 15,453, forward strand.
TTAATATTAGAGAGGGGAAAATTATAGAAATAAAATATATAGCAAAAAGTTTTAACTTTATACTTTTAGAAATTTTTCTAACCTGAATTTCCCAAAAAATTTTGAAAAGATATCTAAAAATAAAATAAAGTAGAACTAAAATACAAATAAGATTTAGCTGAAATAAGAAGAAAAGAAGAGCATTTTTTTGAGATAGACTTAGAAAGGAAAAATCAAAAATGTTAAATTCTAACCAAAGAGTAATCCCCACAAAAACAAAAATTATTAAAATAAAAATTTTGTATCTTTTAAAAGCTATTTTAAAATTTTTCCAAAAGTTCATTGATCCAGATAGTTTTTTCAGTCTCTATTTTTTTTGAATGATGTTTTTTTGTATATTTTAAATCTTCTGAAAGATGAGTAATATAAGTTATGGTAATTTTTATTTTAAGATTCAAGGAATTTTTTTCTGGTATAAAAGTATATCTTAAAGGGTAGGACTCCAAATTCATTACTGAAAGGATCGCATTTTCTGGTTTCTCAAAAGCTTTTAAACCAAAATTATCCTCTAAATAATAAAGATTTTTCTCAGAATTATAATAAAGTTTCTGATAATACTTTTCTTTATGAAGAATATCCTTTAATAAAAAACGCTTTCTGTAAATTTCAAATTCGTATTCTATCAAAATGGGATTTTTCTGTTCCTTAAGGGCAAGAACAAGCTCTTGAAAGGGAAAATCTTTATAAAAAATACTTAGTAAAATATTTTTTTCGTAAAGATATCCCCTTAATTTTTTTATTTCTAAAGCATAAGACTCAGAAAATATCAGAAAAACTAATAAAAGAAAAAAAACCTTTAGAATCTTCATTTTAAAATTATAATATCACAATTTTAAAAGTTTAAAACTTTGAGGTAATATACTAAATTTTGTGTATGACTTGATGAAGAAGATGGACTTAAAAGACAGATTTGAAATTGAGAAAAATTTGATAAATTGCCCTCCTTGAGAAACCCAAAAAAACTCTTACCAGAAAGGCGAAAATGGAGAAAAAGGCCTAATCTTGGAGGTAAGAAAAATAGTGGTAGCTAAAAAGATTGAGGAGTTTAGGAAAGCTCTTATAACGAAAAGATGGTTTATATGGTGGTTGAGGAGATGAATGAAAAGTATAGGAGAAAGAGACTTTAAAAATTTTGAGAGAATCGTAGAGAAATTAAGAGAGTAAGTAAGGCAAGATATGGGATCTATACACAAAAATATTGACATTATGAACTTTGCAAAAAGACTGTTTTTCTTTTAAATTTATTAAAACATGAAAGATCTTTTTTATAAAAAAAGATTCCCTTTTTTATTAATTGTTTCTTTTTATTTTTTGATACTTTTCAATTGGTCTATAGATTTAACTTCTTCTGATGAAGGAAAAAATGGTTATGTGGTTTTAAATATGCTTAAAACCAAAGACTTTTTAGTTCCCTATTACAATTGTGAACCTCGATTGGAAAAACCTCCTATGCTTTATTGGTTTGGAGCTATAAATTCTTCAATTTTCGGAATAAATGAATTTTCCTTAAGGCTTGTTTCTGGAATTTCTGCCTTAGGAATATTAATTTTTATAGGATTAATAGTAAAGGAATTCTTTGATAAAGATATAGCCTGGAAAAGCATTTTAATTTTTTTAACCCTTCCTCATATTTGGATAGAAGCAAGATCCTTTACCCCTGAAATGCTTTTAAATTTTTTTTCTATAGGAAGTATATATTTCTTTTTAAAGAAAAAGCCAAATTTAGGGTGGCTATTTTTGAGTTTTGCAGTTCTTACTAAAGGACCAGTAGGAATTATTTTGCCTTTTGCTGTAGTTTTGTTTTTAAGACTAACCCAAAGAGGTTTTCCCATTTTTAGTTTTTTAGGAATTTTTCTTTTTTTACTTTCAGGAGGAGCTTGGTATATTTTCATGCTCTATAAATTCGGTTATTTCTATTTTTACAAATTCTTTTTCTATGAAAAT
>PNIK01000011.1 GCA_002877985.1 Thermodesulfobacterium geofontis
TATAAGGATTTAAACTGTATTTAGGTGGACAGGTGCAAAGAGAAGATTTCCATGGATCAAAAAGTTGAAGATAAGGCATTATAAAAAATTTTTTCTATATTTTCAGCAACTTTAAGACCTTTATTGTATGTTTTGGCATATTCTAAAAAGGGGATTTGCCTTTTTACAGAATCTACAATTTCTTCTGAAAAAGGTATTTTCCCAATTACTTCTATTTTTCTTTCCTTCAAACTTTTTTCAATTTGAAGACTCATTTGTGAATTTAAGTCAAATTTATTTATAATAACTTTAACAGGAATTTTAAAGTGATTAGCAAGGTCTACAACTCTTTCCAAATCGTGAATTCCTGAGAGAGTTGGTTCTGTTACTGCAATAATTAAATCAACTCCTGTCATACTTGCCATAACAGGACATCCTACTCCTGGTGGACCATCAATAATTATAAAATCTTTATTTTCTTCTGCAATGTTTTTTGCTAATTCTCTTAATTTAGCTACTAATTTTCCTGAATTTTCTTGAGCAATTCCAAGTCTTGCATGAATTAATGGACCATATTTTGTTTCAGAAATAAAAAATTCTCCTGAGATTCTATCTTTTAAAATTATAGCAGACTCTGGACAGAAATAACTGCAAATGGTGCAGCCTTCACAAAAAAGAGGATCAATTTCAAAATCTTTTGAAATTGCAGAAAATTTACAGATTTCTCTACAGGTACCACATTGAGAACATTTTTCCTTGTCTATTTCGGCAAGTTTTCCTCCTATAAATTTATGAACTTCTTTAATTTTAGGATGAAGAAGAAGGTAAAGATTGGCTGCATCCACATCAGCATCTACTATAACTTTGTTGTCTAAAAAAACTGCTAAACACCCAGAAATAACTGTTTTACCCGTTCCTCCCTTTCCACTAATAACTAAGATTTGCTTCATTTCTGTAGTTCTTTTATTTTTTTAAAAAGTTCTAAAAATTTTTCTTTATATTCAGGAAAGGCTTCTATTAGAGCCCATCCTTTAGAATAAACTTCAGCTATTTTTTTATCAAAAGGTATTTTCATTAAAATAGGGATGTTGTTTTTTTGGCAAAAATTTTCGATTAAAGTATCATCTTCAGATTTGTTTATAACCACTCCTGAAGGAATTTTAAGAACTTTAGTAACTTCATAAGCAATTTCTAAATCATGAAGCCCAAAAGGGGTCGGTTCAGTTACTAAAATACAGAAATTTGCATCTTTTAAAGAGGCAACAACCGAGCAAGAAGTTCCTGGTGGAGCGTCAATAATAGCAGGAATGTTTTTATTTATAAAAGATTTAGCCATTTCAATAACAGTCGGAGCTAAAATTTCTGAAATATTAAGTCTTCCTTCTATAAATCGAACATTTTCTTTTTTGCCTATTTTTACTATACCTACTTCTCTTTCACCTCTATTTATAGCTTTTTCAGGACAAAGAAGAATACATCCCTCACATCCGTGACATAAATGGGAGAAAAAAACTACTTCTCCATGAGGTTTTTCGTAATTTCCCAATTTTATTACAGATAAGGCATTATAAACACATATCTCGCTACATTTTCTACAATAGGTACATTTTTCTTTATCTATCTGAGGAATTACTGTTTTTACAGAGTGAATTTCAAAGATTTCTGGATTTAAAAAAATATGAACATTTGGTTCTTCAACATCGCAGTCAACCAGTTGGACATTTTCAAGACTTAAAGCCAAATTGACAGCAATGGTTGTTTTCCCTGTTCCACCTTTTCCACTTGCAACAGCTATTATCACTTGATAAAATCTCCTTAAAGAATTATAGTCTCACCAGTTGTGCCAAATCTAAATTTATTTCCAAAAATTTCTTTTAATTTTGAAGCAACTCTAAGACCTGTACAATGATTTGCAGAAAGCATAGAAAAATTTAATCTAGCTAAATAAACTAAAGTTTCTTCTAACTGTTTACTACTTGCAGGTTCTAAATGAGTTCCCCCAATAATAGCATAAATTTTATCAATCCCTGTAACTTCCTTTGCATGTTCTATAATATTTACTATACCAGAATGGGCACATCCAAGGATTATAACAAGCCCTTGATCTGTTTTTATAAAAAGACTCATGTCATCAAGTAATGGGTCAGGGAGGGTTTTATCATTTTTCTTTAAACATAGTCTTTCATCTATTTTTTCAAAAGATGTTCTTCTTGGAACTTCTCCACTTAACCAGATGTTAGGAAATATTTCTCTGGGTTCCTTTATCCATTTAAAGTTAGCACCAAGCCCTTCTAATTCTTCTTTTCTAAAGGGTATTCCGATAAAACGATTTCCAAGAGAAGTATAGTGAAGGCTAAAAATATCTTCATGAGCATAAATATCAATTGATTTTCCTATAAATTCTAAAACAGCTTTTAGTCCCCCTGTATGGTCGTAATGTCCGTGACTTAAAATTATAGCATCTGCCCTTTTAAGATCTATTCCTAAACGAATCGCGTTATTTACAACTCTTCCGGTTTGTCCAGTATCAAATAAAATATTATATCCTTCGTGTTCAATCCATAAACTTAAACCATGTTCTCCACAAAGACCTGTTGGAATTAAAACACCTACTGAATTTTCTATTAGAACTGTAATTTTCATTTTAAAGATTATTTATAACTTCTTTTACCTTACCTGAGGTTAAAACAACTTCAATGCCAGCTAATTTAAAAATTGCCTCAGCCCGGGGGCCTACATTTCCTGTTATAATCTTTTTTGCTCCTTTTTCTAATACAAACTGTGCAGCTTGAGTTCCTGCTCCTCCCATTGCTTCTTTCCATTTGTTAGGGAAAACTTCATATGTTTTTGTTTCTGTATCATAAAATATAAAATAACTGCACCTTCCAAATCTTGGATCAATTTCAGAATCAAGATTGTTCCCTTGAGCTGTAATACATACTATCATCTTTTTCACCCCTTGAATTTTTTGAGATACTTAAGAAATTTCAATGATGTTCACAAAAATGTCCGTGAGGATGTTCACAAAGACTTCCGCCACCTTTGAGAGTTCCTTTTAAATAGGCCGATAATACCTCTTCTACTTTTCCTGTGACTCCTAAAATTGGTTGTATTCCTGAGGATTCAAGTATCATAAGAGCTCTAGGTCCCATTCCTCCTGCAATAATACAATTAACTCCCATATTTTGTAAGAATCTCGGAACTACTCCTGGTTGATGATTTGTATGACCTGGATTTTCAACCAATTCCTGTTTTATAATATTACCTTTCTCATCAATATCTACTATTAAGAAATGGGAACACCTACCAAAATGAGAAGAAACAAATCCTTCTTCTACAGCTATAGCTATACGCATAGCACTACCTCCAGGATTAGTTTTTTTGAAATAAAATTAATTTCTTTAGTCTTGGGAACCCTTTCCTTTCCTTTTCCTTTTACCATCCCCTTTACCATTACCTTTACCACATTTTCCACTTTTTCCTTTTCCCTTACCTTGTCCTTT
>PNIK01000102.1 GCA_002877985.1 Thermodesulfobacterium geofontis
TAAATCCTCAAATAGCTCTCTTATTACTCGAGATCCGGGATCGAGAACTAAATCCTTAAAACCTATTTGTAGAGCTCTTTCAGAAATACTGCAGACCTCATCTAAGGAATCCCCTATTACAGTAAGGGGAGTTTTGGTTTCAAGAGAAAGTCCAATGAATTCTTTAAAATTTTGAGAATTTGCACCATAAATTAAAGGTTTAAATTCTTTACATATTTCTATAGCTTTTTTTAAGGTTTCAACATTTGAAGAAGCTAAAATTAAAGCTACCCATGGAAGCTCATTTCTTACTCTCTGGATAATTTCTATAAATCTTTCTTCTTTTTCTTCATCTTGTAAAAATAAAACTTCTGGTTTTAAAGTTATTCCAACCCTTTCCCAATGAAGTTTTTTGTATAATTTAATTCTTCTTGAAATTTCATTTTCACTCATGTTTGTGGAGATAAAAGTTCCTATAAGAGGTGGATTTTCAAAGCGTCTATCATGTCTAAATAAAACACTTTCTCCACCCAAAAAATAAGTATAACTCCCACCACCAAGTTTTATTTTTTTAACAGGTGGTGCCAAGGCTTCAGCTATTTCTTCTTTGACCTTAGAATCAATATAGGGACAGGCATTTATATCTGCCTGACCAGCAGCTACTTTCATAGCAAATGCCATACAAGTAGAAAACCCACATTCCTTGCAATTTGTTTTGGGCAACTTTTTTAATATCTGAATCCCTGTAAGTCCCATTAAATTTCCCCTACGAAAATTGTTACATAATTGGAGGCAGACTTAATACTGGATGATTTACCCTTTTAACCCAATTAACCAATTCCTCCTCTGTATTAACTACAGTTTCATCTGCTATTTTTTCAATAAAATCAGGCACTCCCAATTCTTCTGCTCTTTTTTGAAGTTTTTCTTTTAATTCTTCTTTCAGCATTTTTGGCATCCAAACAATTCTTAAAAATCCATCTTCTGCGGAAATAAATTTTTTAGAGGTAATATATTGCTTGGAAATACCTAAAAAACCAGGTGTTACCTGTCCCCCTCCTATCATTCCTGCAAGAGTGGAAAATTTAAGTCCTATGGGAGTTTCTTTATTAAATTCTCTATTGACTATAATAATTCCATTTACTGAAGCAGAAACCGCTGCAATAGCCTCCATACAACCACAAACAGTCAAGGGATCAATTATGATACTGTATAAACTTACTCTTTCTACTTTTTCTTTAGAATGTTTTTTCACAAATTCATTTACCCCTTTAAATTGTCCTAATTTGGAATTAATCACTTCTCCTTTTAATATAGGCTGATTTGGTCCAGCTGGATTAATTTGATAATAAGCCTTTGCATCAAGCCAGCTATACGCGCCACAAGGACCTCCTCTTTCAGGAGTAATTACACAAACATGAGTTGGTGCAAAGCTTTGACAGAGAGTACAAGAATAAAACTCTTCTACGCTTTCATCTGCCATACCAGCAAGTCTTGCATCTCTTTTTTCGTATATTTTTTTTGCTTTTTCTATTATCTCCTTCACCTTTTCTTCTTCAGTATAAATATTTATCTCGCACTTATCTACAATGGTACTAAAATCTTGCTTTATCCTGCTATATAAAATCTCTCCTATATGTTTTAAAAGGAAGCCCTTCTCTACTGCCTGTTTACCAATTCTTATCCATACCATATTTCTCTGTCCTATATGCATAATACCTTGAGCATAATTAATAAAATAGTGAAATTGCCTTTCTATAATAGGCTCGAAATCCTCTTGCATATTTGCGCCAGCTACTTTCACTACTATAGCAAGCGGAAGTTTATAAGGTGGTCCCTTTTCTTCTATTTTGGGAAGGTCAGAAATCTCATGTCCAATAATTTTTATTTCTCCATCTTTTACTTCTTCAAAAGACGAGGATATTAAGAGCTCAACTGCAGGAGTTCTTCCTCCACCACATTCTAAATAAAGATCTTCCTTTCTTACCCTTTCTCCCTCAAAAGCAGGTGCATAGGGCACTGGAATATTAAGTTTCGTTTGGGTAACTTTTAATCCTCTTACTTCTAAAGCCTTTTCTATTAACTCTTGAGAAGCAATTTCTGGAACTGAAGTTCCGTAAAATTCTTTATTTTCAGTTATTACCTGAAAGTAACAATGAGTGGGCTTGGAAACCAAAGCTTCATAAATACAAATCCCTGGTATTTTTATTTCTGGAACTGTCCAATCACATATGACTGGTATACCCCAATTAAAAGCTCCTAAAGCATTTGCTATCCATTCCTCAGTAGGTGGACCAAAGGCTATAACAAAAGCAAAGGTTTTATATTTATTAAAAAGCAAATTGTTTATATAGTCTCCTGGTTTTACTCCTCCAAAAGACATGGCAACTCTACAAGCAAAACCGATAGCAAACACTATACTTGTATAATAAGGTCCAAAGGGTACCAGTCTTACAGGCCATCCCAATTGTATTCCTGCCTCCTTTAAAAGATAAGGCATATAAACACCATTTGTTTGATCATGCATAAAAACGTAAAGTCCTTTTTCAAGAAAATCCTGAACTATATTTTTGGCTGTTTCTTTATCTGGAGGAGAACCAAGTAAAGCTGCAAATCCAGGAGCTGTTCCATCAACGAACTCAACCCCTCTCTTTCTAAAAATCACATCATCTGCTGCACCAAGCCAAATATTATCTTCGGTAGGTTCTTCTGTTTTTGTATACAAATTGGGATTTTCCAGATATTTTATAGCTTCAATTATTTCCTCTGCAAAAAAGGTTGCCATTCCTGCATCAAGTGCTTCTCCTAAATAGGGAAGATAATTTTTCTGTGCAAATATATTTGGTAAAAGTTTTTTTGCTTCTTGCAAAACCTCTTCACAGTCTCCCAGTTTTTTAACAGGATATCCTAATATGGCATAAATAATAGGTAAATAATAAGCTGTATTAGGAAAACCAACCTCTGCTTCTTTTCCAAACTTTTTTACTGCATCTTCATATTTTTCAAAAGCTTTTTCTACGATTTTATATGCTCCTTTTATACCGAGATCAAAAATTATTTTTGACACTTTTTTATCACTCTTTAAGCTTCACTCAACGTATTAAATAGCGATTTACAAAGTTCTATTGCTTTAGGATGTCTCATTATTAATAAGTCCCCTCCTGCTAAAGCTAACACTACAGCTGTAATTGCCTCCATTAATATACCTCTTTCTTCTTGATCTCCAAAAACTTCATCTGAAGGAAGCTGAGTCTCCTTCGTACCCCAAACCTCTCTTCCGATAGCACAAACAAAGGGAGATTGTAAAGCTGTATCTTTATGATAAAGCGCTGCGATCCTTATTCTTTCCATAACAGAATAAGCATATTCAATTCCATATCCCAATGCACCTATGGAGGGATCTATTATTATTCTGTCTAAGGATAATCCCATGTTTTCAAGAAGAATATTAAGTTGTTTAGCTAAATTTACATCTATTGGGGTTGAAGCAATCACTGGTAAATCGTATCCCATAGCAATAGCTCCTAAGGTCCTATAATTGGTATCTAAAACCGGTCCTATAACTGCACCTTTTTCACCTATTAATTCTACAACCTCTTTTAGGATTTTTATATCCTTTTCAGAATTTCCAGAACCCCAGATAATAAGTGGTACATCTATTGCATCTTTAACTTTTTTAACTACTTCTTTAGCGTGATTTACGTCAAGATTTAAATAATTGGGATCTGTTCCTTGTAAGTAAAGACATATAGCTTCTGCTCCATAAACATCAACACATTTTTTTGCCCACAAAGCTGGATCATGAAAAACATCAGAAAAATATTTGGCTAAACTCTGAGGCCATTCTTCTGGCTTAATATCTAAAATTTCCATAGCAATTTTTATTCCATTTTTCATTTCTCCCTCAAAAAAATAAAAAGACAAAATATTTTCTCCACCTATTTTTATAGCTTTTTCTCCCTTTCCTATTACAACCTCTCTTATTCTTTCAGTGGTAACTTCTTTATATAAATTTTCAGCGATGCTTTTTGCTCTTTCCGATAAAGGTCTATACTTGTATTTAGGTTCAGGTTTGGCAATTATTATTTCTGGTTCTTTTTTAGCTCTAAAAAGCTCTGTCTCAAGTTTTTTTATACCCTCTTCTAAATTTTTAATTCCTTCGCTAATGCTTTCTATACCTAATCTAAGTTCTGATAAAATGTTTATAATCTCTTTTAAAATTTCTTTTTCATTTTGCATTCTTTCCTCCTATTTTACAATTCCGGTCTGGAACAGAGCTTTGCCCTCTTGACAATCTCAGGAACAATAGATTCCCAGCCTATTGCCATTATATGAACTCCTTTAATACCTGGTATTTCTCTAACCCTTTCTATAATTTCTACAGCAATGTTTATTCCTTCTTCCTTTTCGTCCTTTGCAGACTCCATCCTTTTAATTATCTCATCCGGAATCTCAATTCCAGGAACTTTGTTTTTTTTCATGTATTTGAGCATTTTTGAAGACTTAGGTGGAGTTATACCAGCAAGTATATAAACTCTTTCTAAAATTCCCATTTCTTCACATAGATTTATAAATTTTTTAAATCTTTCTAAATTGTAAACTATTTGAGTTTGAATAAACTTAGCTCCTGCTTTTATCTTTTTGGCTAATCTTATGGGTCTAAATTCTAATGGGTCTGCAAAGGGATTTTCTACTGCTCCAATAAAAAAATAAGGCCTTTTTCCCTTAATTTCTTCTCCATTAAAAAATTTTCCTTCACATAATTTCTTTACTAAACTTAAAAGCTGTATAGAATCCAGATCAAATACAGGTTTTGCCTGTGGATGATTACCTAAACTTATATAATCTCCTGTTAAACATAAAACATTTTTTATTCCTAAGGCTGATGCTCCCAAAAGATCAGATTGGATAGCAATTCTGTTTCTGTCTCTGCAGGTAATGTGCATTACAGGCTCAATACCTTCTTGTATTAAGATAACTGCTGAGGCAAGACTTGACATTTTTACAGTTGCCCTTGGAGAGTCTGTAATATTTACTGCATCTACATATCCTTTTAACCATCTTGCCTTTTCTCTTATTACTTCAGGATCTGCGTTTTTCGGTGGTTCTATTTCGGCTGTGACTGCAAATATTCCAGATTCAAGAACTTTTTGGAGATGGGTTTTAATTTCCAACTTTTAACTCCTCTCTTAACTCCCTTACCCCTTCACCACCAGCTGATCTCCAGTCCTTTGCTTCCCAAATCTTCATCAACCTTTCTAATTTACCTCTATTTTTAAGCCTTCTTATTATCTGCTGCCAAACACAGGGTAAATTTTTTCTTACTTCACATATTCCATTTTTAGCTCCTCCACAAGGACCATTAAGCATATTTTTGGGACATCTTGTAATTGGACAAAGCCCTGCAGTGTATCCGATTATACAATCTCCACAGGCTCTACATTTTTCAACCCAATACCCCTCTTTTATTTTTGCTCCTAAAAATAAAGTATTTACCCCTGGATAAACCTCCATTTTTGGATAAAAATCTGCTATTAAATTTACTCCTACTCCACAAGCTAAGCTTATTATAGCATCAACTTTATCTTTAATTTCTTCTAAAAGCTTAATATATTGAGGCTCACATTGCTTAGGCAAAGTTTTCTCTAAAACTTCTACAAACTTTCCAGTTTTTTCCCTTTCTCTTTTTATTTCTTCAACAACTTTTTTAACTTCTTTTTCAACATCTGTTGCACTTTTATGAGTACATTCACTACATCCAAGAACAAGAATTTTATCATGACTTTCTATGTACTGCAAAATTTCTTCTAAAGGTTTAAGTTTTGTAATTATCATTCTATAACCCAAATGTGAATTTTTTAAAAATTCCCATTTTATGAATAGGAGATATGTATATTTTTTTATCAAGGGTTCTCCTCATGGTCATGTCATAAAGTATTCTTGGTTTTGGCTGATCAATGCCAAGTAACTTTCTTTTTTGTTTTATTCTATCTATTATAACATTAGTAAATTCACTCGCTTTAGTTGCTATTCTTAAGGAACCTCCGAAATAATTTTCCATTTCCTCAAGTAAAAATTGGGCAGTTTTTTTGCTTCTCATTTCTGGAAAATCTGAACCAAAAACAACCTGTACACCACTTGCAGAAAAATACATTCCTACGGATATTGCCTTTTCGCATATCCATTGAGGAATACATCCAGCAACAGGAAGTTCACTAATTTCCTTTCCTAAACCAGCATTAACCATTTCTGTGAGTGTTAAAAGTATTCTTGAATTATCTGTACAAGAACCCATGTGTAAAACTGGCGGACAACCTATGGTTTCTATAAACTCTCTCAATCCTCCACCAGCAAAATTTGATGCCTCCTGTGTTAAAAGCCCTGCTATCCCTAATTTTATGGCAGAACATCCTGTAGTTAAAATTAGTATATTATTAGATATGAGTTCTTTAGCAATCTCTACTTGAATATTTTCTTTTCCCCTAAAATGATCGCATCCTGTTATGATTGCTATTCCCAGAATCTTACCATCAATAATGTTTTCATTTAACAGCTCTAAACTTGCTCTAAACCTTCCACCCATAATATACATAAGTGTTTCTAAACTAAATCCTGATATTATTTCCACAGCATCATCGGGAATATAAATTTCTGAAAAATTTCTTTCTTGATATTTTGAAATAGCAATTTTTAGAATTTCTTTAGCACTCTCTATAGGATATTTCTTATTAAATTCCACATAAACTATTCCTTCCATCTTAGAAAGCGGATTTGTGGTTATAATTGCTGTATGAAATTGATTAGCTATTTGAATTATGTTTGGTGCTATACACTGTGCATCTGTAACTATGGCTTCTATAGCTCCTGTTGCTATAAGAGCTTCTTGATGAATAAAAGTCCCGGCAGCAGGAATTCCCCTTCTCATTAAGATTTCATTACCAACTTCACCCAAGCCTATAAAATTAATTCCTTTTGCTCCAAATCTTTTAGCATATTCAACTATCTCTGAATCTTTAGAAACTTGTATTAACAAATTTGCTATAAAGGGATTGTTTCCAAGAATTGCAATATTTACCATGTCTTTAGAAATTATATTCTCTCCTATATTAACCAAAGACCTAACAGGTTTAGGAGTTCCAAAAAGGATATCTTTTAATTCTGTTGCTATTAACGAACTTCCCCAACCATCAGAAAGGGAGCACCTAATCCCTCCAAATAACAAGTTTTTATAATAGTGGTCAACTCCCATTGAGGTTCTATAAAATAGCTCCAATTTTTCTCTTTCTATCCCTCTTGGCATAACTTTATATTTTCTCCACCTTTCAATTAATTTTTGAGGAGCTCTATGAGCTAAAATCAATTCTCCTTCCTGTTGAGAAAATACTTGGGATACCCTTTTTGCAACCTCCTTAAGTATCTCTTCTTCTGGAAGCTCTAAATTGATTCCTAAGTGATAAGCAATTAATTTAAGTTTCCTTTTGTCTTTTATTTTGAGAGGTATTTCATATGTAATAATTCCTTTAAAAATCTCTGTTAATTCCTTTGCTTGTATTAAATTAGTTAGTGCACCTTCTGCAATCTTTCTTGCAAGATTTCTTGCTGAAACTATACTTAAATCTGCTCCGCAAATCCCTTTTAGTTCTTCTTTACCTTCAACCACTTGACACGGACCTAAATTACAAATTCCACACAGAATTCCTTCCTTTTCAAATTCAATAGGTTTCTTTTTTTCTATTCTTTTAGGAATTGTATAAAGTTCTGGTTTTTTTATATGGATTTTTTCATAAATTTTTTCTAAGGTTTCATTCTGAAGTTTAAGAGCTATTTCCTCAAGAGGTTTTTCGTGAATTCTTTCTAAAATTTCTAATCTTTCAGGCTCTTTTTCTGCTTCAATTTTTTCTATTTTTATTTCTACTTTTTTCGTTTCTTTTTTAGCAAATTTTGTCTCCTCAAGTTTTTGGAAAATTATCTGGATCTTTTCTTCTAAACCCTTTAGTCCTTTATCTAAAAGTTCGGTTCCTGATTTCAAAGCTTTGATGCCTGTTTTTAGACTTAAAAATATTTCTTTAAATTTTTCTTCTGAATTTTTATTCGACATTTTTCCTTCGATTTTAAGTAAATTACTTCTCTATCTCATTAGGAAGCCTATTCCACATTTTGGCAGACTCAAGAGTATTTTTCATAAGCATAGTAATGGTCATGGGACCAACTCCGCCTGGAACAGGAGTAATAGCTCCTGCTTTTTCTTTTACGCTTTCAAAATCTACGTCTCCACAAAGTATAGCTTTCCCTTCAAGCGTAGTTCCTATTCTATTTATTCCTACATCAATCACTACTGCTCCTTCTTTTACCATATCTGCAGTAATAAATTTGGGTTTCCCTATGGCAACAATTAAAATATCTGCTCTTTTTGTATGAAAATTTAAATTTTTAGTTCCTGTATGACAGATTGTTACAGTTGCATTTCCCACTGGTTTTCTTTTTTGCATAAGTAAATTGGCTATTGGTTTCCCAACTAAGTTACTTCTTCCTACTACCACTACCTCTGCACCCTCAACCTGACAACCAATTTTTTCCAAAATTACAAGTATTCCGTAGGGGGTACAGGGCAAAAAACAGGGTTCTCCTCTAATCATTTTTCCTACATTAACAGGATGAAAACCATCTACATCTTTTTTAGGATCTATAGCATAAATAACTTTTCTTTCATCTATATGTCTTGGTAAGGGAAGTTGTACCAGAATTCCGTGAATTCTAGGATCCTTATTATATTTTTCAATCAGTTTTAATAACTCCTCTTCTGAAGTATTTTCTGAAAGCCATTCCTCTACAGAATAAAATCCAAGATCTTGGGCAGTCTTTTGTTTTCCTTTAACATAAGAAACTGATGCAGGGTTCTCTCCTACCAGAATAGTAACTAATCCAGGAACAATATTATATTTTTCCTTTAATTCTTGCACTTCCCTTTTTATATTTTCTCTTATTTCTTTAGCTATAGCTCTGCCATCTATAATTTGGGCTGGCATTTTTTATTTTTTCTTAAATTAAAATAAGCCTTTTACTTTTCCTGTGTTTACATCTACATCGATCCTTCTAAAAGCTGGATCTGAGCCTGTTCCGGGCATAAGTTTTATTTCTCCAGCAATAGGAACTATAAACCCAGAACCTCTATATACAAGTATATCCCTTATTCTTAAATTCCATCCCTTAGGGACTCCCTTTTTATTGGGATCATCAGAAAGTGAAAGATGAGTTTTTGCTATACAAATAGGCATTCTTTTTATTTCTTCATCAGATTCTATTATTTTAATTTTTTCTTCTGCGATAGATGAATAAATAACTCCATCTGCTCCATAAATTTCCTTTGCTATTTTTTCAATTCTTTCTTTAACAGGTTCATTCAACTCATAAAGAAATTTAAATTCAGCTTTTTCTTTACATGCATCAATAACCGCATCCGCAAGTTCTAAAGCCCCATCTCCTCCTTTTAGCCAATGATCAGAAAAAGCTACCCTTATCCCTTTTTCTTCGCATATTTTTTTTACTAGCTTTAATTCTTCTTTTGTATCTGTAGAAAACTTATTAATACACACAACAGGTATTGCACCGCTTTTTTTGACAATTTCTATACAATGCAAAAGATTTTCACATCCCCCTTCCACCCATTCAAGATTTTCTTCAAAATATTCCTTAGGAATTGGACTTCCTGGCCTAAGAGATGGTGCACCTCCGTGGTATTTAAGTGCTTTTATAGTAGCAACTATTACGACAACATTAGGAGAAAGATCTGATATTCTACATTTTACATTCCAAAATTTTTCAAATCCCACATCTACAGCAAATCCGGATTCAGTTACTACATATTCTGCAAGTCTCAAAGCAAGATAATCGGCAATAATAGAAGATTGTCCTAAAGCAATATTGCCAAAAGGACCAGTATGAATTAAAATTGGTTGCCCCTCTATAGTCTGTACCAAATTGGGATTAAGTGCATCAACAAGAAGAGCTGTCATTGCTCCTGCAACTTCTAAATCTTCTGTAGTAATTGGTTTACCATATTTATCAAAAGCAACTACTATTTTTCCTATTCTTTCTCTTAAGTCATTTAAATCTTTTGCAACTGCTAATATAGCCATTACTTCTGAAGCACCAGAAATATGGAATTTGCTCTCCATAGGATATCCATCCATTTTACCACCAAGTCCTATAACAATATTTCTCAATGCTTGAGCACAAAAATCTATAGTCCATCCCATCTCAACTCTTTTTGGATCGATATTAAGTCTTTTTAATCCTTTCTTAACTAAGGTTTTATCATCATAATTAGCTTCATGTTGCATTCTTGCTGTAAGAGCAACCATGGCAAGATTGTGGGCATTAACTACTGCATTAATATCTCCTGTAAGACCTAAAGATATCTTATCTAAGGGAATAACTTGAGAAAGGCCCCCACCAGCAGCGCTACCTTTAATATTGAAAACAGGACCACTTGAAGGTTGTCTTATAGTACCTATAACTTTTTTTCCTTTTTTACCAAGTCCTTGAACTAAACCAATCAAGGTTGTAGTTTTCCCCTCACCTAAAGGTGTAGGGGTTATAGCAGTAATATTTATATATTTTCCGTTAAAAGAAGTCTTTAATCTTTCTAAAACTTTTTTATAGTCAATCTTACCTATATAATGTCCATAAGGTAAAAGTTCTTCCTTTGTTAGACCCAATTCTTCACCCAATTGATATATAGTTTTCATGTTTTTTTCAGCCAAATAAGCTATCTCCCAATCTTTCAGCCTCACAGGATCAATTTTCATTTTGTTTTAACTCCCACTGCCAAGTATCTTTTATAATATCTTCAAGGGAATTATATTTTGGTCTCCATTTAAGTATCTCTTTTATTTTTGTGTTATCAGCAATGAGAATTGGAGGATCCCCTGGTCTTCTACTTGTTTCTATTACTTTAAAGTCAACACCTGTTACTTTTTTAACTGTAGAAACTACCTCTCTTACCGAAAACCCCCTTCCATAACCACAATTTAAAACAAGATTTTCTCTTTTTGAAAGAAGGTATTCCATTGCTAAAATGTGTGCTTCTGCAAGATCCATCACATGGATGTAATCTCTTATACAAGTTCCATCAGGTGTAGGGTAATCGGTCCCATAAATTTCCAGATAGGGAATTTCTCCCTTTGCTACTTTTAAAGCTCTTATTATCAAATGGGTAGGCTGTTTATAAGTAGGACCTAATTCACCTTCAGGATCAGCTCCTGCTACATTAAAATATCTTAAGGAAACATAATTTATCTCTTTAACCCTTGCCATATCTTTTAAAATCTTTTCAACCATTACCTTTGTCTCTCCGTAAGGATTAATTGGTTTAAGTTCTGCTGTCTCAGGTACAGGAATAATATCTGGTATTCCGTATACAGCTGCTGAAGAAGAAAAAATAAAATTTTTAATACCAACCTTTTTCATAGCAGAAAGTAATTTAATGGTATTTCCTACATTATTTTCATAATATAGAAAGGGTTTTTCTATGCTTTCTGGAACACTTATAAAGGCTGCAAAATGTAAAACTATCTCTGGTTTTTCTTTTCTTAAAACCTCTAAAACTTTTTCCTCTTCTGCAAGGTCTAATTTGTAAAAATTTCCATAAAACTTTTTTGATTGTGAAGGAAAAAGGCTATCTATGATAATTACTTCATATCCATGTTTAGTTAAAAGCTTTGCAGTATGAGATCCTATATATCCAGCTCCACCTGTAAGTAATACCTTTGTTTTTAAATTTGCCATTTTTTCTAATTTAGCTAATATTTTGTTTTACTTTTGAGCTTGATATGATACAATAAAAACTATATGACGTCAACCAAACTTTGGGTTAACAAAGTTCCCAATCAGGAACTATTTAAGGAATTTGTTACTCAAGGCTTTTTCACCCCCCTTTTGGCAAGAGTTCTGATTAATAAAGGTTTTTCGGATATAAAATCTGCTTACTCTTTTCTCTATCCTCAACTCTCTGATTTTTCCGATCCCTTTACCATTCCTGATATGAAACTTGCAGTAGAAAGAATTTTTAAAGCTATAAAATATGGAGAAAAAATAGGCATCTATGGGGATTCAGATGTAGATGGAATTATAGGAACCTTTGTCCTTTATAATTTTCTTAAATCCCTTACCCCTAATGTAGAATGGTTAATTCCAAGTAAAGAGGAAGAAGGATATGGATTTCATGCAAAGTTTTTACCTTATTTTAAAGCTAAGGGCATAAGTTTAATTATTACTGTTGATGTAGGAATATCTTCTTATCATACAGTAAATTCTGCTAAAGCTTTAAACATAGATGTTATAATTACTGATCATCACGAAATAATTAGAAAGCCAGAAACTATTACTATTACTGGAAAATTAACCTCTCCTTCTTCCCCATTTTATTATTTATGCGGTGCAGGAGTAGTTTTTGCACTGATAAGAGCCTTAAGATCTTATCTTTTATCTCAAGGATTTTTTGCAGACAAAGAGCCTCCTTTTTTGAGAAAATATTTAGAACTTATCTCTCTTGCAACTCTTGCAGATATGGTTCCTTTATGGGGAGAAAATCGCCTCATTACTTTTTTTGGGTTTAGAGACCTTCTAAATCCCTTCTTTCCTTGCACTAAGGTTTTATTGGAAAAGGAAAATACAAAATATGGTTTATCTGAAGAAGATCTCTACTACAAAATTATCCCTAAACTTAATTCTGCTGGAAGATTGGGAAAACCTGAGATAGTTTTTGAATTTTTAGCTTCTTTAGACAAAACTTCCGCAGAAAAATTTTTCTCCCAAATTGAAAAACTAAATCAGGAAAGACAAACCTTAGAAGATGAGATTCTGAAATCCTTTAATTATCAAATTAAGGATATACCTGAAAATTGCAAATTTTTGTTTTTAATCTTTGAAAATATACCTAAGGGAATGCTTGGACTCATTGCTAATAGATTTAAGAATTTATATAATTTGCCAACTATAGTTATTTCTCAAGAAGATGATACAGCTTATGGCTCAATAAGATCCCCCTCAGAAATAAATTTTTTAAACCTTATCTCTCAGTGTAAGGACCTTTTAATTCAATTCGGGGGACATAAATATGCTTTAGGTTTTAAAATACATAAGAATTTAATTACTAAACTTAAATCCCGTTTAAATGTCCTTCTGGAAAATCATTCTTTTTGCTCTTATTCTAACCAATTAATTTACATAGATGCGGAAACCAACTTATCAGAGCTTCTTCATAAAGAAAATCTTTTTGCCTTTAAGTCATTTCATCCCTATGGAGAGGGGCATTTGCCTCCTACACTTCTTCTTAAAAATTTTGAAATAAAAGAAATAACGATTTTAAGGGATAAACACTCAAAGCTTATTTTAAAGAAGGAAGACAAAGAACTTTCTGCCATTTTTTTTAACACCCTCCTTGAAAATAAGGAAATAAACTATATTGTGGGGACTCCATTTATAAATAGTTTTTCAGGAAATTTAGAGTTGAGAATTGAGGATGTTAGATGATTTTATAAGAAAGGAAAAGGAAGAATTAGAGGTAACTCTTCTTTCTCCTTTTGCTGCCAAGTCTAAATATTCTAAAGGTAGAGTCCATCCTGAAAGGGAATGTCCGATCAGAACCTGTTTTGAAAGAGATAGAGATCGGATAATCCATTCTAAAGCTTTCAGAAGGTTAAAGCACAAAACTCAAGTTTTTCTTGCTCCAAAAGGTGATCATTACCGAACAAGGCTTACTCATACTTTAGAAGTTTCTCAAATTGCAAGAACTATAGCAAGAGCTTTAAAATTAAACGAAGATTTAACAGAGGCTATAGCTCTTGGTCATGATCTCGGACATACTCCCTTTGGACATGCAGGAGAAGAGGTTTTAAATGAACTTTTACCAGAAGGCTTTAGACACAATGAGCAAAGTTTAAGAGTAGTGGATTTATTAGAAAAAGATGGAAAGGGACTAAATTTAACCTTAGAAGTGAGAGACGGAATTTTAAATCATTCTAAAGGTAAAGGACCCATTTTATTTGAAAAAGAAAGAGCTCTTACATTAGAAGCTGAGGTGGTCAGAATTTCAGATGTAATTGCCTATGTTAATCATGATGTAGATGATGCCATAAGAGCTGGTTTAATAACTGTTGAAGATCTTCCTGAAAAGGTTAAAAAATTATTAGGGCTTTCCCATTCTGAAAGAATAGGAAATCTGGTAAAAAATGTAATCTTAACAACTAAGGAATCTAACACAAATGCTATTTTAATAGAAGAAAAATATCTGGAAACCCTTATCCTTTTGAGAGATTTTCTCTTTGAAAAAATATATTTTTCTCCTGTAGTTAGAAAAGAATTTGAAAAAGCCAAAAAAATCCTTTCTTCTCTTTTTGAATTTTATTATAAAAATTTTGATAAAATTGAGTATTTTCAAAGGGCAAGCCAGATTTTCACTAACACTCCTAAGGAAAGAATAATTGCTGATTATATTTCTGGAATGACTGACAGATTTGCTCTTTATCAATATTTTGAGTATTTTATTCCAAAACCCCTTGGAATAGATATAGAATCAAGGAGTTTTTTTAATGAATTTTAAAAGGATAGGATGGTTTACTACAGGAAGGGATGAGGCTGCTATAGATCTTTTAAAAATTGTATATTCAGAAATAAAAAGAGGTTTTTTACCCTTAAAAATTGCCTATGTATTTATAAGTAAAGAGCTTGGAGAAGGAATTTTTTCAGATAAATTAATAAACCTTGCTAAGAAAGAATTAGGACTAAAGGTAATTTCTTTTTCTGCTTTAAGATTTGAACCTGAATTAAGAAAAAAAGATAAAGAGCTTTGGAGAAAACTTTATCATGAAGAGGTATTAAAAAGACTTGATGAAGAAATAGACTTTGGTGTTTTGGCAGGTTATATGTGGATTGTATCTCCTAAATTCTGCAATTCTTTAAAATTAATCAACCTTCATCCTGCTTTACCTGGAGGACCAAAGGGTTCTTGGCAAGAGGTTATGTGGCAATTAATAAGTGCTCGCTCTGCAGAAACTGGAGCCATGATGCACCTTGTTACTCCCGAACTTGACGAAGGCCCACCTATCAGTTTTTTTAGATTACCTTTAAGAACTCCTGAATTTTTGCCTCTTTGGGAAGAAACAGAAAAAAAACTTTTAAAGTATCATTTAACTGGACTTAAAAATCTTGAAGGTGAAGAAAACAGACTTTTCAAAAAGATAAGAGAAGAAGAATTAAAAAGGGAGTTGCCTTTAATTGTTTACACCTTAAAATATCTGGGAGAAGATAAAATATTGTTTGATTCAGAAGATTTACCCTTAGATTTAACAGAAGAAATAGAAAATTACATAAAAAGAGGGGGGCATCATGAATAAAAATTTTTTTATTTTTTTATTATTACCTTTAATATTAACTGGTTGCATACCCTCTCAAGATGAAATTCAAACACTTAAAATAAAAGTGATAAATCTTGAAACTACCTTAAATAAACAAAATCAAAAATACGAAGAATTGGAAAAAAGATTGGATGAATTAAATAAAAAGGTGATTTCCTTAGAAAATAAACTTTCTAAGGATATATTGGTAGAAATAAAAACCCAAATTCTTTCTGAATTGGAGGACATTAAAAAAGAACAGGCTCAATTATCTTCTCACTTAGAAGCCCTTAAATTTTCTCAAGAAGAAAGTGAAAAGAGTTTTAAAACCCAATTAGAAAATTTAGCTACCCAAACCCAAGCTTTAGAACTTAAAATTAAAGAAATAGAAAAAAAATTAGAAACAATTCCCAAAGAAACTCCTCCTCCCTCTAATGCTACAATTGCTCCTCTTAGCAATGCTACAGCTATTTTAACTAAGCCTCTAGGAGAGAAAATAGAAGAAAAACCTTTAAATGAAGCTGAACTTTATGAAAGGGCTTACACTTATTATCAAAAGGGAGATCTTAAAAATGCAAGAAAGTTTTTTGAAGAATATGTTGAGAAGTTTCCTAAGGGAAAATGGATAGGACAGGCTTATTTCTGGATTGGAGAGTGTTATTTTAAAGAAAATAAATATGAAGAAGCTATTTTAAATTATCAAAAATTGATTGAAATTCCAGGCTGGCATCCTCTGAAACCAACTGCCATGTTTAAACAAGCTCAGGCTTTTAAATCTCTCGGAGATGTAGAAGCCTACAAAATTCTTCTAAAAAAGATTATAAATCAATATCCACACAGTAAAGAAGCTGAAACTGCTAAAAAATTGTTAAAATAACTTATT
>PNIK01000078.1 GCA_002877985.1 Thermodesulfobacterium geofontis
TTTTATATGAGGCATCGATAAAATTTCCTTTAGATTTTTAATGAGGCAATTCGACTTCTTGACAATTTTAAAAAATTTTTTATTATAAAAATGTTAAATAAGGTATTTTTTTGTCTTTTTAAATCGGGACGTAGCGCAGCTTGGAAGCGCACCCGCTTGGGGTGTGGGGGGTCGGCGGTTCAAATCCGCCCGTCCCGATTTTTTTATTGGTAAACTCATAAATTCAAATAAGCCAGGCATCTTGCCTGGGGGGAGGTGAGTCATGAGAGTACTTGAACCCCTCTGTCAAGTAGAAAAATTTGAAATCACCCCTACCCAGCAAGGTGCACTTAAACGAAATATATGGAGTTATCATTTAATTGTCGAATTCTGGAACTCCCCTTTTGAACTTCTTGCCAAGGCTAAAATAGTGGAAAAAGCCCTTAAATCTGCTCTTACTAATTCTAATTATAACAATATAAGAGTTATAAGCTATCAATTTCAACCTTTTGGAGTTTCAGCTCAAGTTAGTTCTGGAAGAGCTAATATTTATATTCATACTTGGCCTGAAAATGGATATTCCGCCATTGATATAATAGCAGACTCTAAGGATGAAGCTTATAAAATCTTAGAAAATTTACAAAAAACTCTTAAACCCCAAAATGTATATGTAGCTGAGATATCCAGAGGAATTTCTGAAGACTGGGGTGAAACTTGACTGGAAACTTTTGGTGGAAAGAAAAAATTTATCGAGATTTTGGACACACTTATAAAGTTGAATTAGTATTTGAAGAAAAAAACTTACAAAAAATACAAATCTTTAAGAATTCTGTTTGGGGTTATTTTTTTGTCTTAGATGGAATTGTTCAATTTACAGAAAAGGATGAATTTATTTATCATGAAACCATAACCTTTCTTCCTGCCAGCCTTTTGGAAAAACCACCGGAAAAGGCATTAATTATAGGCGGTGGTGATGGAGGAGTTTTAAGAGAACTACAAAAAATTCCTTCTATAAAAAAAGTTGTTCAATTTGAAATAGATACCCTTGTTTATGAAGTCTGTCAAAAATATTTTTTAAAACTCTCAGGAGATTACAAAGACCCACGGGTTTCATTTGTCATTAAAGATGGTTTAGAAGGACTTAAAGACTCACCAGAGGAGGAATTTGACCTTTTAATTGTAGATTGTACTGATCCTGTAGGACCAGCTAAATCCCTTTATACTTACGAATTTTATAAAGAAGCTTATAGAGTTTTAAATAAGAAAGGAGTTTTCATACAACAGGCAAGTCTTCCAATTTATTTCCCTCATGTTATAAAATCTTCTTATCCTTTAATTTCCTCTGTTTTCCCTATAGTTAAAATAGTTAGAACCTTTGTTCCATCATATGGAGAAGAAATAGCTTTCTTACTTGCTACTAAAGAACCAAAAGATTGGTTTAATCCAAAACAAATTTTTAGAGGAAAATATTACCATCCTGAACTCAATCCCTATTATTTTTCCATACCCAACACTTGGATTGAAATCCTTTCTAAATAAAGGATCTAACTTTGCAAATAACCGGAGGTTTTTTAAAAGGCAGAAAACTTTATTGCCCACCTAAGGATTTAGATTTAATTCGTCCCCTCAGAACAAGAATAAGAAAAGCACTTTTTGACATACTTGGTCAAAATTTATCCGATTTAAAAGTGCTTGATCTTTTTGCAGGAACAGGTGCACTTGGGATTGAGGCTATTTCAAGAGGAGCAGATTTTGCAGTCTTTATAGACTCAAGTCCTATAAGCATAAATATTATAAAAAAAAATCTCGAAAAATTTAATCTTCTTGATAAAGCTAAAGTTTTTAAATTAGATCTTCCAAAGGGATTAAAAATCCTTTCCGAAAAATTTCAAAATTTTTTTGATATTGTATTTATAACTCCTCCCTATGAAAAAGGACTTGCCCTGAAAACTTTAAAAAAATTTCCAGAAAACATTTTAAAAAAGCCTGCCTTAATTATAGCAGAGGAAAGAACAGGTTATGAACTTCCTGAAAAAATAGGCAATTTTAATCTCTTACAAAGACGAAGTTACGGAGAAACTACTCTACACATTTATCAGGTGTCTTAGGTCCTGGAATAAAAGTTCCCCTAAAATTTAAAATTGCTCTTATATTATAACAAACCTTCTCTCCAGACTTAATCTTATCAAAATATTCTTCTTTATTCTTTATTTCCACAAGCTTTATTCCTTCCTTAGATACTTTTTCTAATTGATAAAAAACTTCTCCTTCCAGATAAAGTCCATAAATATCTTCTTTTGGCCTTTCCCAAGTTATTAAAAGAGCATCTTCTCCCAAAAGTTTTATCTGAAATTTTTGAGGAAAAGAAGGAGGATTATGCCAAAAAATAGTAATAGGTTCTGTAAAGGGCGTTTCAACCAAAAAGTCTTTTATTACTTTTATTCTATAAGTATATTGATGACGGTGTTTTAGTTCATAATCGTTGTAAATAAATAAGTTTCCTGCAGAATGAAGTTTAGGGGAAAGCTTAATGGTTTTTTTCTTTTTCTTTGCTTTAGGAATATCAAGAGGAAGTTCTATTTTTTCAATAATTAAAGCTTTTATTTTATTAAGTGAATATCCTCCTTCTGTTTTTGTAGGAAGAGAAATTAAAAGTTCTGCTCCTTGGGGATTTAAATTGATTTCAAAGGAAAGTCCTTTGGGAATACTTTCTTTTATGGGAAAGGGTTCGGTTTTTTTTCCACAAGAGAAAATTAAAAAGACCGAAATCAAGAGAAATAAAATTTTCTCCAATTTTTTCATAATCTCTCCTAAATTAATTTAATTCTTGCCAATCTTGCTGAATGACACTGAATATTTACCGCAACAGGCAAACTGGCAATATGACATGGATAAGTCTCTATATGAACTCCCAAACAA
Organism: Thermodesulfobacterium geofontis; assembly: GCA_002877985.1. Lineage (GTDB taxonomy): Bacteria > Desulfobacterota > Thermodesulfobacteria > Thermodesulfobacteriales > Thermodesulfobacteriaceae > Thermodesulfobacterium > Thermodesulfobacterium geofontis_A. The sequence goes on from PNIK01000078.1 coordinate 2,899, forward strand.
GTTATTTTTCCACCAAATCCAAGTGGTCCGATTCCCAAACTATTTATCTCTTCTAAAAGTTCTTTCTCAAGTTTTGCTATTTCAGGATCAGGATTGGACTCCCCTAAGGGTCTAAAAAGTGCTCTCTTAGCTAATAAAGCTACCTTTTCAAAATTACCTCCTATCCCAACACCAACAATAATTGGTGGACAGGGATTTGGTCCTGCCTTTTTAACTATCTCTATTACAAATTTTTTAATTCCTTCTATTCCTACTGATGGAGAAAGCATACAAAGGGCACTCATATTTTCACTTCCACATCCCTTTGGCATAAGATAAATCTCAAAAATATCCTCAGAAATAATTTCATAATGAATAATTGCTGGAGTATTGGTAAGTGTGTTTTTTCTGGTTAAAGGATCACAAACCGAGGCTCTTAAACACCCTTCTTTAAATGCAAGATATAACCCTTCATTTATAGCCTTCTCTAAATTATTAACCTTTATCTTTTCTCCTATTCTTACCCAAACAACCGGAATACCTGTATCCTGACAAAGAGGTAAGCTTTTCTTTTCAGCTAATTCTGCATTTTTTAGAAGTATTTCAAAAATAGCCTTAGCTAAAAGATTTTCTTCTTTCTCTAAAGCCTTTTTAAAAGCAAAGATTTGCTCTTCAGGAAGTTTTAAACAAGCTTTAAAATAATTTTCTTTAACCAAAGAAACTATTTTTTCATAAGAAATTTCTCTTTTCATTTTATTTATCTCTCAATTTTATCAAAAATAAAAAGGCTTTCTTTAATTTTTTCTTTAAGAACTGTACTTTTTTCTATTTCACTTTTTAAATCCTCTAAAACTAAAATTAAATTATTAAATTTACCACAATAAATTAAAAAATTATGTCCACTTACTAAACTTAAGATTATTCTTTCCTGAAGTTCCCAGTTCTTTAATGCTTCCATATTTAAATCATCAGTAAGTATTGCTCCTTTGTAGTTTAAATCATTTCTCAAAATTTTTATCACCTTTGAGGAAAAGGTTACAGGTTTGGAATCAAGTTCACTTATAACCAAATGGGTAGTCATAATAAAATTTATCTTTTCTTTTTCAAGAAGATATTTGTAAGGGATTAAGTCCTTTTCTTCTATATTTTTCTTAAAGGGAAGTTCTTTATGAGGATCTATTTTAACCTCTCCTAATCCCGGAAAATGTTTGAGACAGATAAAAATTCCTTCTTTCTTATGTTCCTCTATAAAAATATGAGAAAGCTTTTTCACCAAATTTGGATCTTTACCAAAGGTCCTTCCTCTTAAAAACTCTTCAGCCTCTTCACCAGCAAGATCAAGGCATGGTGAAAGATTAAAGTTTAGTCCACATTTTTTTATTGAAAAAGCTATTCTTTTTGCCCAGTCTCTGACTATTTTTTCTCCTTCTTTCAAATATTTTTTGGCAATTTCTAAGGGGCTTTCAAAGTTTCCTTCAATTCTACACACCCTTCCTCCTTCCTGATCAACAGCTAAAAACTTTAGATTAAGTCTTTCCTTTAAACTGAAAAGGTAATAATCAAAATCCTCTATAAAATGTTCCCTAAAAAAAACAAAGTTTGAAAAATTTAAATCTTTGTAAAAAGAAAGGTTATCTCTTAGATTTTCTGGCTTTATCAAAAAAATTTGACCAATTTTTTTAAACATTTCCTTTGAAGTATTCTGAAAAAATCTCCAAAGTTTTTTCTATCTCATCTAAACTGGTATATCTTCCTAAGGAAAATCTAACGGTTCCTTCAGTTATTTCAGGAGAAACTTTTAAGGCTAAAAGCGTGTGAGAACCTTTTCTGTCATGACAGGCTGCCCCTGTTGAAGCACATATTTGTGAAAGATCAGAAAGTATTTTAGCTCCATTCTTACCAATAAAAGAAACTGTTAAAGTATTAGGGAGAGTTTTTTCAGGAATTCCATAACGATAAAGTCCAGGATAAATTTCTTTTAATCCTTGATATAGTTTTTCTCTTAAGAAAATTAATCTTTCTTTTTCTCCCGTTAAATCTCTTTTTATTATTTCACAAGCTTTAGCTAAAGCTGCAATAAGGGGGATTGGTTCTGTTCCAGCTCTTAACCCCCTTTCTTGTCCACCTCCTAAAAATATAGGCTCTATTTTTACTCCCTTCTTTACAAAAAGAGCTCCTATTCCCTTAGGTGCATACATCTTATGCCCTGCCATACTTAAAAGACTGCATCCTATTTCTTTAACATCTACAACTATTTTACCTACTGCTTGGCAGGCATCGGTATGAAAATAAATTTCCCTCTCTTTACAAATTTCAGCTATTTCTTTAATAGGTTGAATAGTCCCAATTTCATTATTTGCCATCATTACAGAAACAAGTATGGTATTACTTTTTAAATGCCTTTTCACCTCATCAGGATCTACATATCCTTGAGGATTAATAGGAATAAAATCTATTTGAAAGCCCAATTCTAAAAGTTTAACTGCTGGTTTTAAAACCGAAGGATGCTCAAAGGAACTAACTAAAATATGCCCCTTCTCCTTTGAAAGGGCTATACCAAAAAGGGCAAGATGATTGGCTTCTGTTCCTCCAGAAGTAAAAATTATTTCCTCTGGTTCCGCATTAATTAAATCTGCCACTTTTTTACGAAATCCTTCCAACTTTTCCTTTACAAATTTTCCAAATTTATGAGCTGAACTTGGATTGGCAAAATACTCTCCTGAATAAAGTTTAAACTCTTCTATTACCTCTGGTAAAGTTGGAGTAGTGGCATTATAATCTAAATAAATAATATCTTTTATCATCTTATTTTTCTCCTCTCACCACTACAAAAGCTCCAAAATTTTTAAATACTTTATTTAATCTTCTATCTAAACTAAATGCTAACCGAGTAAAAGGAAAAAAGGATGGGAAAAAAATAATCCCCCTTGTTTCTATATTCTTAAAACCAGCTATTTTAAAAAGATTTTCCAGTTCCTTAGGAGTATAAAACCTTGCATATCTGTAAGCAGTTTCTATAAAAAAGCTTTTAATCTTTTTAAATAAAAACCAGAGACTCTTCTCATTCATGGTGCCAACTATTACCTCCCCTCCAGGCTTTAAAACTCTATAAATTTCTTTTACTACTTTAAAAGGCTCTTTTATAAATTCAAACATGGTAATACTGAGGACAAAATCAAAAACTTTATCCTTAAAAGGTAAAAAATAGGCATCCCCTTTTATAAAAAGAATTTCTAAACTCTTCTCTTTAGCAACTTTTAACATTTCTTTACTTGAATCAAGCCCAACTACTTTAAAACTTCTTTTATAAAGCTCTATGGTATAATTTCCTGTTCCACATCCAAGGTCAAGAGAAAGACCACCTTTGGTTTTTAGTAGGGAAAATATGAGTGTCTTTTCTGTTTTATCTACATAAATCCCCGTCTTTGTTTTATACCAGTTGTCATAAACCTTGGCAATTTTGTCAAAATATTCCATTTTGTTTCAAAAGTTTCTCCACTTCCTCTTCTGGCATAAGTTTAGTTAAATAAAAGCCCTGAACATAATCACATCCCATTATATCTAAATAATTAAGTTGTTCTTTAGTCTCAACTCCTTCTGCTAAAACTTTCATTCCAAAGGCATGCCCAATGTCTATAAAAGTCTTTACAAGAATTAATTCTCTTCTCCCTTTGCTCATTTCATTTACAAACTCCTTATCAATTTTAAGAATGTCAAATTCTATTTCCCTTAAATAATTAAAAGAGGCATAACCCTTACCAAAATCATCCAAAGCAATTTGAATACCAAGTTTTTTGATTTTGAAAATGTGTTCCTTTAATACCATCACATTCTTAGTAAATGTACTCTCTGTAATTTCTATTATAAGTTTTTCAGAAAGCTCTTTATTTTTGAAATTTTTTACAATTTTAGATATAAATTCAGGATTAAGAATGGAATTTACAGAAACATTAAGAGAAATGGGTATTTTCCACCTTAAAATTTTTTCCTTAATCCTTTCTATACTCAATTCTTCAAACTTTCTAAGATATTGACTTCCTTCTAGATATTCAATAAATTCAGAGGGAAAACGGTTAAGCCCATCTTTTTCCTTTATTCTTACCAAAGCTTCTAAACCAAAAATTTTTAATTTAGAAATATCAAATATAGGCTGATAATAAAAGGTAAAAAGATTTTCTTCAAAGGCTCTTTTTATTAGAGCTTCGCACTCAAAGGCTTCTTTAATTTTTTTACTAAATTCTGGATTATAAATCTCTAAAGCACCCTTTTCTTTTTTCTTGGCAAAATCTAAAGCAATGTTTGCCTTTTCCCACAATTCTTCAAAGGTATTTCCATCTTCAGGAAAAATAGAAACACCTGCATTAAATAAAAAGTTAATTTCCTTGTCTAATATTTTTATAGGTTCGTAAACGAGAGTCTTTAATTTTTCTAAAATTTTTAAAAGAGCATTTTTTTCTTTAACATTATAAAAAAACAGAACATAGGAATCTGCAAAAGGTCTGCCTATTACCACATGATTTTGAAAAGCAAAAAGTCTTTTTCCTATTTCCTCTAAGCAAAAATTTCCAGCCTCATAGCCAAAATTTGCATTTACATAACTAAAATCACAAAGGTCAACAATAATTAAAAAGGCATAATCAGTAAGAAAAGGCAAAATTTCATTAATTTTCTTTGAAAGACCTTCATAATTTAAAAGAAGGGTAATTGAATCTACATATCTTGTTTTCTTAAGCAAGTCTTCAAATTCCAAGATCTGAGATATATCTTCAGCTATTATTACATATCTAAAAGTGCCATCAGAAAGAAAAACAGGAATTATTTTCATATCAAACCATATGGTCTCTTTTTCCTTTTCCAGTCTAACAGGAATTCTAAGAATATTTTTGATACCTATTTTGATGAGATTTTCTAAAGGCTCATCTTTAAATTTAAAATTAAATATTCCTATAGATTTTCCACATATTTCCTTAAAGGAACATTCCAAAATCTTACATCCCTTTTCATTTATAAAGGTGATTTCTCCATCTTCTCTCAAAACTATTACCACTTCCTCTAAATTTCTTAATCTTTCAGCTAAAATCCTTTCCTTTCTTAAAAGCTCAATTTTGGTAAGTCCAATTTCTAAATACCTCTTTAATTCCTCTAAAATTTTTCTATTTTCTTCTTCAAAAAATAGGGGTTCCTCTGCATAAAGGGTAAGAATATAGGATACTTTATCTTCTATTTTTAAAGGAATAGCAGCTACAGAATAATATCCTCTTCTTAAAGCAGACTCTCTCCAAGGTAAAAATCTTTCATCAGTTTCTGTATCAGAGATTATAATAACTTTATCTTCTCTAAAGGCTGTGCCAATTGGTTCTCTTTCCTCAGGGTTTGTCTCTTCCATAGAAACCTTTATTTCCCCCAAATATCCCTTTTCTTCTCCATACCAGTAAAGAAGTTTTATTAATTTAGTTTCATAATCGGGAACTCCACTCAATACCATTTTAAGCTCAATTTCCTTTACCAAAACTTCGCAAATCTTTTCAAAAAATTCCTTTTCAGAATAGGCTTCAATTAAAATTTGATTTGTCCTTCTTAATAATTCAAAAAGCCTTTCATATCTTTTCTTTCTGGTTTTATCTAACAAATATAAGACCTCCTAATTTCCCTTCATAAAAGATGGTTTGAGAAAAGACAAGGGCATAAACTTTTTTGTTATCCTTAGTTTTAAATACAATATCTTCATAGGTTTGAATAAAATATTCTCCTCTTAGTCTTCTTTCAACTACCTTTCTTACCTTTTCTCTATCTTTTTCAAAATAAATAATCTCTTCAGGTTTAAGCTTGCAAAATTCCTCCGAGGTGTATCCAAGAAGTTTACACATATAGGGATTGGAATAGACATACTTATCTTGATAAATAAGGACTCCCATATAAGGACTATTAATTAAGACATCCTGAAGGGTTTTTCCTTTAAGAAGTTCAAACTTTAGCTCACTTATAAAAAAGAGATTTTCTAATTTTTCTAACTTTTCATCCTCAAAAATTTCTATTTTTTTGTATCCCAGTTCCTTTATTACACTTCTGTCCATTTTGAGTAAACTTTCTTTTATTTTTTCTTTATAAAAACTTTCTGGATTAAGCATGAAAAGATGGCATGTCTCAAGAGAAAATTCCTCAAAAATAATACCAATTTTTCTGCTTCTCCTGAAATAACTTTTTCTAAAGTCTCTTGGTGAGAATTGGTAAGAAGTATTTGAATTTTGCAAAAGCTAACATTAAGTCTATAAGAAAGAGCTAATAAAGGAAAAATGTAAAAGGAATGACTAATGGTTGCTATTTTTATAAATTCTTTTTTCTTAATTTCTTCTAAGGGTAGTTTCCCTACTATTAAAAACTTATCCACCCGGTCTTTAAATTTGGCTATGGAGTGGTATCCCTTTTTATAAAGGAGATAGGCTATAAGCTCAATACCTAAAAGCTCACTTAAATTTTTAAAAAACTTTTCCCATTTATCCTTTTGAAAAATTTCGTGAGAACAAACTGAAACTTTAAATGACATTAACCCTCCTTTTTACTAAATTTAAAGATTCCAGGTTTTTTGTCAAGACAAAAAGTTTTAAAATTACTCTTGCTTTTTTTGATTTTCTTTTTATTGTAGTAAACTTTAATTTTAGATGAAAAAATAAAATTTAGAATAAGGGGTTAAAATTTGCTTTTTTATATAGAAAACGGTTGCCCTAATTGTAGAGGGAGGATCTCTGATGAAAGGCTTTCTAAAGGTCTTCCCTGTGAAAATTGTTTACCAGAAGAAAATGTAATCTCTTCTAAAATTTCAAATGTTTGTGAAATTCTCCATGCAAAAAACTCCTTAAGAGATCTTAAAGTCTTCTGTGAAGTAGAAAAAAAAGTTGGTTATTTTAAAAAGATTTTTAACCAAATTTTAGATATTTCACCATCTTCTTTACAGATAGGTTGGGCAAAAAGATTTTTTTTAGGAGAATCCTTTGCCATAGTTGCTCCTACTGGAACAGGAAAAACAACTTTCGGTCTTATAACCTCTCTTCTTACTCCAAGAAAAGCTTTAATTATTGTTCCTACAAAGGTTCTGGTAAAACAGACTGAGGAAAAGTTAAATTATTATTTGGGGAAAATTAAGGATAAATCTTTAAAAAATAAGATAATTTTAACTTATACAGGATCTGAAAAAGAAAAGGAATTATTAGAAAAGGGTAAATTTGATATTTTTGTCTGTACTTCAGCCTTTATGCATAGAAATTTTGAATTGTTAAAGATTATTGATTTTTCCTTAATTTTTGTTGATGATGTGGATTCCTTTTTAAAAAATAGCAAAAATGTGGACAATCTGTTCTTACTTCTTGGTTTTTCCAAAGAGGAGATAGAACTTGCCTTAAAAAGGGATAAGGAAGAAAAAGATTACGAAAATCTTTTAAAAATAAAGGAAAAACACAAAAAAAAGACAAAACAATTGATTATTTCCTCTGCAACTCTAAAACCTAAGACCAATAGAGTCCTTTTATTCCAAAATTTACTTGGTTTTGAAATAACCCGTTTTGTTTCCACCTTAAGAAAGGTTATAGATACTTACCTGCCTGTTAGCTTAGATGATAAAAGTGATAAAGAAAAGGTATTTTTAAAACTATTAGAGATAGCAGAAATTTTGGTAAAAAATTTAAAAGAAGGTGGTCTTATTTTTGTTGAAGAAAATTTTGGAAAATCTTATGTAGAGATTGCTACAGATTATTTAAGAAATAAGGGATTTAAAGTAATTTCCTATTTGGAAGCTGATGAAGAAGAGCTTCTTTCTGCTTTAAAAAATAGGAAAGTTGATGTAGCTATTGGACTTTGCCATCTTGGCAATCCTTTAGTAAGAGGGATAGACATTCCTGAAGTTTTAAGGTATGCCGTATTCTTAGGAGTACCCAAACATGTCTTCCCCCTTTCCAAAGATAAAGAAGGCTTTTCCCTTTCTATTTCTCCCCAATTTTTACACAGTATTCTTATTTCTATTATGCCCCTTTTAGAAGAAGAAGAAAAAATAACCGCTCTTTCTCACCTTAATTATCTTAAAAAATATCTCACCTTAAAAGATGATCAGGTTATGCAATATGAGGGTCTTTATAAAAAAATTCTTAGTATAAAAGAATTCTTAGAAGCTAAATTCAATGATCCGGATTTTCTTGAAAACCTTAAAAAAAGTGAAGAAGTCTTTTTAGAGGTGGATGAAGAGGGAAATTATTATGTAATAGTGGGGAATGCATCTTCCTATTTACAGGCTTCTGGAAGGGTTTCAAGATTAACTATTCGTGGGCTTTTGCCTGGTCTTTCTGTTATTTTGGTTGACAATTTAAAAGCTTTAAATAGCTTGAAAAAAAGACTTCGTTTTTATTTAGGGGAAGAGCAGGAATTTAAAAAGGTAAATCTGGAAGAGCTTTTAGAGTTAGATAAAAAAATAAGAGAAGAAAGGAAACAATTAACTGAAGGAAAAATAGATTTTAAAAATTATCTTTTAATCGTTGAATCACCTCATAAAGCTAAAACTATTGCTAACTTTTTTGGAAAACCCTCTGTAAGGAGAATTAAAAATGTATGGGTTTATGAAATCCCTATAGAAACTAATCTTTTATCTATATGTGCTTCCTTAGGGCATGTATTTGATCTTTCAAGAAAAACAGGTACCTTTGGGATACTTCAACAGAATGGTCATTTTTATCCTGTTTTCAATACTATAAAAATTGACAGAAAAGAAGGAGAACAGTTTGTGGATGAGGAAGAAATAAAAAATAAAAATGAAATTTTTGATAAAGGAGAAATTATTGAGGCTTTAAGAATTCTTTCTTTTTGTGCTGATCAAACTTTTATAGCTTCAGACCCCGATGCAGAAGGAGAAAAGATTGCCTATGACCTTTACATCAATATAAAGCCCTTTCAACCCAATATAAAAAGGCTTGAATTTCACGAAGTTACAGAAAGGGCTTTAAGAAAGGCTTTAGAAAACCCGCAAGAAATAAACATAGCAAGAGTAAAAGCTCAACTTGCAAGAAGGGTAGCAGATAGATGGGTAGGATTTTCTTTATCTCAACAATTATGGAAAGTGTTTAAAAGATATCATCTCTCTGCAGGAAGAGTTCAGACCCCTGTTTTAGGATGGATAATTGAGAGAGCTATACTTGCTAAACAATATAAACATAGAATTTCTTTTTCTTTAAATGGATATAAATTGACTCTTGAAGTTGAAGAAGATGGTCTTGCCAAAAAGATCCTTGAAGAACTTCCTAAAAAATTAGAAATAGAGGAATTGGAACGTTTTGAGGATGAAATTTCTCCTCCCCCTCCCTATACTACAGACACTGTTTTAGAGGATGCCTTCAATTTCTTTAAATTTTCTTCCTCTTATACTATGCAGCTTCTGCAGGAATTATTTGAGTTGGGATTAATTACCTATCACAGGACAGATTCTACAAGAATTTCAGAAGTGGGACGCTACCAAGTGGCAAAACCCTATATTGTTCAGACTCTTGGAGAAGAATATTTTTATCCTCGGGAATGGACAAGTCCAGGAGCTCATGAAGGTATAAGACCAACAAGACCCTGGGATCTTTCTGAAATCAAGTTAAGGACTGCTCACGGGCTTTTAACTTTTAAAAACCCAAAGGATAGCTTCAAACTTTACGATATTATTTTTAGAAGATTTATGGCAAGTCAAACAAGGAAAACAAAGGTATTAAAGGGTCTTTTTGAGTTTAAACTTCTTTCTTATTCTTGGCAAGAAACCTTAATTCTTGATATAATTCAGCCTGGATATGAATATTTCTGGACAAAACCTCAAATATTTAAATTAAAAGACTCTTTGTATCCAGAAAATATTCAATATAGCAAAGTCCCAAAGGTTTTCTTATTCAATCAGGGAACTCTTGTTCAGGAAATGAAAAAAAGAGGCCTTGGGAGGCCCTCAACTTATGCAGAAATAGTATCAACTCTCCTTCAAAGACACTATGTCTATGAGCTTAAAAATGGAGGTTTAGTTCCTACCTCCTTAGGAAAGGATGTTTATTTTTATTTAAAAAATAATTATCAAGAGTATGTCTCTGAAGAATTTACCAAAGAATTGGAAAAGTTTATGGATGAAGTAGAAGAAGGAAAAAGGGATTGGGAAGAAATTTGTATTAAATTACTTCCTCTTTTAGAAGCCATAAATATTAATTTCTCAAATTAAAAAATTGCTTTTTTACTTTTTTCAGATTATAATTTTCTTTGTCTTAATCCTTTTTGTTGTAGGAGGAGAGAAATGAAACTTAAAAACGTTTTTTTAGGTTTTCTTTTAGCAGGAGCAACTTATTTTCTCTGTGCTTTAAATAAAAAAACCCTTCTTCCAGAAAATAGTTTACTTTTTGGATTAACCACCTTTATATATTTGGGATCATCTCTTATATATTTAATTTATTGGATATTCAAATGGAATAAAGGAGCATTCTTAGGTTCTTCCATCGGGTGGAGCGGATTTTTTTTAAATCTTTTAGCCTTTTTTGTAAGATGGGTTCAAACCCATAAAGCTGGTTTTGGATATGTACCTCTGTCAAATTTATATGAATCTTTGGTATTTTTTGGGCTGTGTATTGCTGGAGTTTATCTATTTTTGGAATTTAAACTTCCTACCAAAATTTTTGGAAGTATTGTATTTCTGGTAGCAAGCTTAATTATGGCTTATGCTTCATTAAAGGCAAGTTCTGAAATTAAACCCCTTCTTCCTGCTTTGAAAAGTAATTGGCTTGTTGCTCATGTTATAACTTGTTTTTTAGGATATGGTGCTTTTGCTGTGGCTTTTGCCTTTGGAGTCTTTTATTTAATAAGTGATAAGAGAAATTTAAAAAACTATCTACCTTCTAAAACCACTTTAGACAATCTTATTTATAAATTAATACTTTTTGGCTTTTTCTGGCTTACCCTTGGAATAATTACAGGAGCAGTTTGGGCAGATCAGGCCTGGGGAAGTTACTGGAGTTGGGATCCTAAGGAAACCTGGTCTCTTATTACTTGGTTAATTTATGGAGGAACTATTCATGCCAAACTTACCCGCGGATGGAGTGGTAAAAAACTTGCCTGGCTTAGTATAATCGGTTTTGCCTCGGTTATATTTACCTATTTTGGAGTAAATTTCCTACTTTCTGGACTTCATACTTATGCAACACCTTAACTTAAAAGGTAGCATTAGAAAGTAATTCTGATTGTTCTTCTGGAGACATGTAAATAGGGAATTCCTGATATTCATGAGCTGTTCCTTGCATAACACTTAGCCATACAGGACAGGCAATCCTCCCACCTGTTTCTCCTTTAGCTAAGGTTTTACCTTTATCATATCCCACCCAAACCCCACAGGTATAGCGAGGAGTATATCCTATAAACCAAGCATCTTTATAGTCTTGAGTAGTTCCAGTTTTCCCTGCCACAGGAACTCCCAAAGCTTTTGCACAAGTTCCTGTTCCGTACTGCACCACTGCCTGCATAAACTCATTCATTATATAAGCAGTATAAGCTGAAATTACAGGCTTATTTTCTGAGGAACACTGATATAAGATTTTGGAAGAATCATAAATTTTATCGTATATCCTCTTAATAAAATAGGGTTTTACAAGAACTCCCATGTTGGGAAAAATAGTATACAGTCTTGTCAATTCTAAAGGAGTTACTTCGTAAGTTCCCAAAGCTATACTATAATTGAGTGGTTCATTATAATTAAATCCTAATTTTTTTAACATTTTTTCAATTCTTCCTATACCGGTTAATAAGGCTATTCTCACAGAAACAGTGTTTCTTGAATAGGCTAATCCATCTTTTAAACTAACAGGTCCCATGTATTTACCATCATAATTTCCGGGGCTCCAATCTTCACCTTTATTAGCTCCTGGAAGTGTTATAGGTTGATCAGGAATAACTGCAGTAGGTAAAAGAACACCTTCTTCTAAGGCAGTTGCCCATATAAAGGGTTTAAAGGCTGATCCAGGCTGTCTCTTTGCTAAGAGAGCTCTATTATAAGAGGATTGAGGATAATTCCTTCCACCAATTAAAACTCTTACCCCTCCATCTTCATTATTTAAGCAAACTATAGCTACCTCCGGAGGTTCTCTATTGGCAAAAATATGATTTAAAGTCCTTATAACATTTTCATAAGCTCTTTTAGCCCATTCTAAGTCTAAGGTAGTTTGAATTTTTAATCCTCCCTGTTCTATTATTTTTGGAGGAAGTATTTGATAAAGCTCATTTTTAACTGCATCTAAAAAATAGGCTGCATAAATGGGAATATTTACATTTTTAGGATTTAATATAATAGGTTGAGAGGAAACTTGTTTAGCAACATCCCAAGATATGTAACCAACTTCTGCCATTCTTTTTAAAACATAGTTTCTGCGAGCTATAGCAAGCTGGGGATTACTTAAGGGACTATATTTAGATGGAGCAGCAGGAAGACCAGCAAGGGTGGCTGCTTCATTTAAATCAAGTTCCCATACATGTTTATTAAAATAGGTTAAGGCCGCAGCTTCAACTCCGTAAGCTCCTTCACCTAAATAAGTATGGTTTAGATAAATAGTAAGGATTTCATCTTTGGTAAGATATTTTTCTATTTGCCAGGCAAGAATGATTTCTTTGATTTTTCTCTGAAGGGTTCTTTCTGGAGAAAGAAGGAGTGATCTAACAACCTGTTGAGTAATAGTGCTTCCGCCTTGAACAATTTTCCCATGAATAATATTTTTATAGAGCGCTCTCAAAACACCAAAGAAGTCTATACCTTTATGTTTGTAAAAGTTTGCATCCTCAGCTGCAATAAAGGCTTTTATTACATGAGGAGGTATTTTTTCTAAGGGGACAAAAATTCTTCTTTTTTCTCCTATATAACCTATGGTATTTCCGTTTATATCTACTACTACATTAGTTTGTTCTGGTCTGTAATTTTTAAGTTGTGAAATGCTGGGAAGGCTTAATTTAAGATAAAGAAAGAATATAAAGAAAATAATACCTAAAAAGAGGGAAAAAGTTAAGAATAAAAGCCCTATGAATTTTATTAGGGATTTCATAGTTGATATTTAAAAATAATCAATTTTAGAAATTTTACAATGAAAATTTAGCGAGATTTAAAATAAAAAAAATCCCGGGCACCGACCTACTCTCCCAGGGCGGTAACGCCCCAGTACCATCGGCCCTGGAGGGCTTAACGACCGTGTTCGGAATGGGAACGGG
>PNIK01000092.1 GCA_002877985.1 Thermodesulfobacterium geofontis
CCCCTCTTTTATTTATCTTAGTTTTTTATGGTCCAAGTGGATCAGGAATAATCTGAACATAAGGATAAGTCTCTAAGGTCCACTCCTTAGTCTCAGCATTATAAGATGATAGAGTGAAACATCTCCAATTTGCATCATCAAGATTAGGAAAGTCTGTTCTATAGAAATATCCAGGATAACGGGTCTCTTCACGGAAGAGAATATGTAGTAAGTGAGCCTCTGCTGTCCATACACGGTGTCTATTTTCGTAAGCTCTCATAAGCTCATGAAGATCTCTTGCAGCTGCAAGTTCCATATCTTCTTTAAGCATCTTAAGAAGCTCAAGACCTCTTTCAAGCATAACTTTATTTGTCTTGTAGAAAGTAGAAGCTCCAGCAACATATTCATCCATGAGTTTCATAAGTCTATCCTGGATGTGACGAGGAAGTAAATAGTTTGGATTTACCTCATAAGCAGTGGTTGCATTTTTAAATTCTTCAAATCTATACCAAGGACCATAGATTTCTTTCTTTAATTCTTCAGGATTTTCCTTAGGTGTAGGTTTATAGTCTTTATGGTCTAAGCAGAATTTCACCATAGCTTTTGCAGCAATTCTTCCTTCTACATGGGAACCAGATGAGAATTTGTGTCCAGAAGCTCCCACAGTGTCACCTGCACAGAAAAGTCCTTTTACTGTAGTCATTCTGTTGTAAAGTCCAATCTCTCTCCAAGGAGCTTTATATTCTTCAGGAACCCAGTCTTCATCAGGTCCACAAACCCAAGCACCAGCACATCCTGCATGGCTTCCTAAGAGATAGGGCTCTGTAGGCATAATTTCAGAGGGTAATTTTTCAGGTTCAATATTTAAACAAGCCCAGAGTCCGGCCTGAGTTACACACATATCTAAAAAGTCTTCCCAAGCTTCAGCAACAAGATGCTTAAATTCTTTTTTATCCATTTTTTCAGCAGCTTCCTGAAGTGCCAATTCAGTGTGCATAAAGATGGGTCCACGTCCAGCTTCCATTTCAATAAGCATAGCATGATTTCTCAAACAAGTACCAATATGAGTAGCTTCTCCATAAGGAGCAAATTTCTTTAGTTCATCCTTATGTTTCGCTACATAATCTTCTCCAAATGCATTAGTTGCTCTTGCCTTAAAGAGTAAGAACCATGCTCCAACAGGTCCATATCCATCTTTGAAACGAGCAGGAATAAATCTATTTTCCATAAGGACAAGTTTTGCTCCAATCTGAGCACACATTGCATATCCTGTTCCTGGGTTCCATACGGGATACCAAGCACGCCCCTTTCCTTCACCAATGGATCTTGGACGAAATACATTAACTGCTCCGCCAGTTGCAAGAAGTGTTGCATTGGCTTTAATAATATAAATTTTGTTTTCTCTTACAGAAAATCCAACTGCTCCAGCACAACGATTAGGTTCATTTGCATCAAGAAGAGGTCTTACAATAAAACATCTTTCAATAATTTCAGCTTTATCATAGCCGGCAAGAGCATTTTTTGCTGCCTCAGCAACAATCACTTTATAAGATTCTCCATTAATCATTATCTGCCAACGTCCAGAACGAACAGGCTGAGCACCAGCCTTTAAAGTTAATCCTTTAGCCTTTGCCTCAGCTCCATCTAAGGTCTTTCCTGTCTGAGGATCCTTTTTCCAAATAGGAAGACCCCATTCCTCAAAACAATGAACTGTATCATCAACATGGCGTCCTACATCAAAAACAAGATCTTCACGAACAATACCCATTAAGTCACAACGAACCATTCTCACATAGTCATCAGGAGTATTTTCGCCAATGTAAGTATTAATAGCTGAAAGACCCATTGCTACAGCACCAGATCTTTCCATAGCAGCTTTATCACAAAGAATGATTCTCAATCCATGAGGTCTTGCCCACTTTACAGCTTCAACCGCAGCACCACAAGCTGCCATTCCTCCACCAACTATCAAAATATCTGTTTCTTTCTCTACAATTTCTGGTTCTGCACACTCTAAACCAGGATTATAAGACCAAATCTTAGGCATAGTATCACCTCCTTTTAAATTTTAAAATTTTTAGGCTGTTTTAATTTTCATAGTTTTACCAAGAGCACCTACTTCAAACTTCTTATTAAGAACTGCTTGTGGTTTCTTAGGTTCAATTCCGTCTACCGCTTGAGTAAAAAGCTGATTAGTATTAATAAGTGCAGGATCTGGATCAGGTTTCCCTACATTAGGATCTGCAGAACCCTCAGGAGTAGTTCTTGTAGGATACTTAAATCTCAAAACAACTCCATTTCTGAATTTGATGGTCCACATAATGTCAGTTGTTCCGCGCATAGGCTGACAAGTTCCATGAAGAGGTGCAAAATCTGCATAATGCCTTACAGAAATCGCTCCCTGAGGACAACTTTTTACACAACTATAACATTCCCAACACTGATCAGGCTCCTGATTGTAAGCCTTCATTGCTTCAGGATCAAGAATCATGAGGTCATTGGGACAAATGTACATACATACTGTTTTGTCTCCACCTTTGCAACCATCACATTTTTCAGGATTTACGTAACTTGGCATATTAACACCCCCTTTTTAATTTTTTTATTGAGTTGGTTTTTGTACTGGATTTCTTTGCAATTCCAATATATCACTTATATCTACATCAGGTACAGGAAGTTCTCTATCCTCTTTTTCAATTTCTTCCTTAATAGAAGGAAGCTCTTCTAAAGCTTTTTCTAATACTTCAGGACTTAAAGATTTTAATTCTACAATCTTTTTAAATACAAGTCTTTTAAAAGCTGCAGGAGTTTCCTCAATAAAACCTCTTGCATCAAATCTTGCTTTTGAAAACTGTTCAATAGTTTTCTGCCCAAGTTCATCAGGAACTTCAATTACCAACCTTTTTAATGCTCCTCCAAAAATTGGTTCAATCTTTTCCTCAAGAGATGTACCCTTTATAGCTGCAAATCTTTTTTCATCTATTATAATCGCAAAATATTTAGCCATATTCACCTCCTTTAATTTAGGAAATTTTTTTCTTCAAATGCTCAGGCATATCCATATGAGGAAGATCTACTTCTAATCTCTCTTCTCTTTCTCTTAAATATTTTTCATTGTTAAAGGGATAACCAAACTCTTTCCACCACTTTACAACGACCTTATAGACTTCTGGTCTATAAATCTCTGGTGGTGGAGTTAAACCTTCATTAAGAAGACCTCTAATAAAACTACCAGAATATCTTGAATAAATACCTTTATGATTACAATTTTCAGAATAGGCAAATTCTTTACATTTTGGACAATACCAGAATTCAGCAATATTTTGAGGTCTTATATAAAATCCACCTGGTACTGCATATGGTGGCGCGTCAAATCCAAAACTTGGAATTCCCTTAGACCATAAAATCTGAGTAGCATATATATCATAGTATTCTCCTAAAGCTGCATGGTCTCTTCCAAACATATGCCAAGAAATACCCATATTTTGTCTAATTACTGCATGAAGTAAAGATTCAATGGGATTACCATATCTCATATCCCAAAGTGTAAAGGTAACCATATGACGCTCTGGTTTTATATAACCAGCAAGGTGAAGCATTTCATGAGCCTCTACAATTGCTTCATCCGGAAAGTCTCCAATTCTTTTTGCCCCAATAATTGCATTAACTACTATTCCATCACAGGGTTTAATATCCCCAATATAGGCTGCCATTTTCATTAATGCTTCGTGTCCAGTATGAGGAACATTTCTTGTTTGATGTGCAATAACAGTTGTCCAACCTCTTCTCTTAAACTCTTCTCTTGCCTTCTTTGGTGGATACCAAAATCTATCAAAGGGTGGTCTAATTTTAGGTTCGTTAATTATAGTATATTTTCCTGCTAAAATTATTTTGTTAAAAGATTTATAAATAACATAACCTGTATGTTTATCATCAAAGGGAACTTTAACTACTTCAGGATTTTTCTCAGGGGTACCAAAGGTTCTTGTAGCTACATCAAAAGGATCAATTTCGTAAACTTCTTCAATTTCAAGAATTGCAAAAGGCTCTCCTTTAAGTCTTAAAAGAAGCCAATCCCCTGGACCAACTCCAAGTTTTTTAAAATCTTCTTCTGAAATGTCAAAAAGTATTGGATAAGGAAATACCCAACCACTCAAAAGTCTTCTTCTATCAAGGACACTTTCAAGTTCAGCTTTGGTCATAGAACCTTCAACAGGACTAAAAAAACCATAACAAACTGACATAATTTCACGATAAACATTTCTTATAGGTGCACCAGTTTTGTAATGTAAAGTAGGTTTAATGTCGTAAACTGCTGAACATTTTTCCATAAGTTTCCATGCCATTTGAGGATCCCTAACAACTCTTTCTACAAGCTTTCCACCATGAGGTGGGGGCAAATCCTTAATTCTTATATCCTGCATGTCCACCTCCTATAATTAGATTTTTTCTGTTTTATAGAATAAAAAAATTAATCCTAAAGTCAAACCAAATTTTCAATTATTATAAACAATTTTTTAACTTTATCTTAACTTTTATCAAGTCTACATAATTTTTTCTTAGTTTTTCAAAAATTTTTTTTATTTTTTAATTCATTATAAATCTTTTCAAAAACTTTTCTTTATAATATAATATCCAGAAAAAAAGATTCTGAAATGGATAAAGAATTTTTAAAAATAATAAAATCTGAATTAGATCTTATAGAAACTACTCTTAAAAATTATTTAGATTCTCAACATCCCTTTATAAATCAAGTAAGCGAATATATAATCTTTTCTGGTGGAAAAAGAATAAGACCCCTACTTACAGTTCTTTCTGCAAAGCTCTTTTTAAGTGAAGATCTAGATAGCAATTACTTAGAAACCATTTATAGAACTTCAATACTTTTTGAATATTTACATGCAGCAACTCTTCTTCATGATGATGTAGTTGATTCTGCTGAATTTAGAAGAGGTAGAAAAGCTGCCAGAAATATTTGGGGAAATCAGGCAACTATTCTTGTGGGAGACTATTTATATGCTAAAGCTTTAAGATTAGCAAGTTTACTTGAAAACATAAAAATAATGGATGTAATCACCCAAACTACCCTTCTCATGAGTGAAGGAGAAGTTTTACAGCTTCTTAATCTTGATAATTTTTTTCTTACAGAAGCCCAATATGAAGAGGTTATTTTCAGAAAAACTGCAGTTTTAATTTCTGCTTGTTGCGAAGTGGGAGCTATTTTAGGTGGTGCAGATGAGAGGGAATGCTTGTTACTTAAAGATTTTGGTAAATATTTGGGGCTTGCCTTTCAAATAGTAGATGACCTTCTTGATTATCTTAGTGAAGAAACAGGAAAAGATCTTGGAAAAGACTTCAAGGAAGGTAAAGTAACTCTGCCAGTCATTTATGCTTTAAAGATTGCTTCAGAAGAGGAAAAAAATACGCTTTTAAATCTTTTGAAAATGCCTGATACAAATAAAAAGGATTTCGAAACCGCCAAAAAAATTATTGAAAAAAATAAAGGATTTACAAAAAGTAAAGAAAGGGCAAAACATTACATAAATTTAGCTAAAAACTGCTTAAAAAACTTACCCAACAATCTTTACAAAGATTTACTTATTTTTATTAGTGATTACCTTTTAGAAAGAAAAAAATGAACATTTTGAAACTTCTTGTTTTTGATTGTGATGGTGTTCTTTTTGATTCAAAATTAGCAAATATTTATTTTTATAATTATTTATTAAAAAAAATTGGTAGAGCTCCCTTAACTCCTGAAGAAATAGAATTTATTCATATGCATTCAGTAAATGAGTGTATTGAATATATTTTAAGAGACTATCCTGAAAAATTGGAATTAGCAAAAAAGATACAAAAGGAAACCTCTTATCAATTTTTCTTCAAATATATAGTTCCTGAAGAAGGATTATTTGAATTTTTAAACTGGGCAAAAAAGTATTTTTATTTAGCTTTATGCACTAATAGAACCACCTCAACCTATCCTCTTTTAGAGCATTTTAATCTGAAAAATTATTTTGATTTTATTATGACTGCCTCTCAAGTTTCCAAAAACAATCCCTTAGCACTTCTTACTATTCTAAAATATTTTAAGGTTGAACAAAAGTCCACTCTTTATATAGGAGACTCAAAAGTTGATAAGGAGTTGTGCGAAAAATGTAATGTCAAATTGGTTTCTTATAAAAATCCAGATTTGAGAGCAGATTTTTATGTAAAAAATTATAAAGAGTTAAAAAAACTTATAGAGAAAAATTTTCAATTTCACCCTTTAGAAAGGAATAAATTTTATTAAAAATTTTCGTAGCCTCTAATTTCCAAATACCTTTTATTTCTTCTATCTCTGGAAGCAAAATATAAAGACTCTTGATAGCTCTTGTAAAACCTACATATAATAAATTAAATAATTCCAGTTTAGTTTTAGCTTTCTCCAGATACCATCCTATTTTCCCTTCATTAGGTAGTTCTTCTTTTCTTCCTTTATAAATGTTTCCATTATAGAATATTAAGCCAAGATCAGAAGTAAAGTGTTTTTCCTCCCAAAAAAGAGGAAGAATAACATGATTAAATTCGAGTCCTTTTGCCAGATGGATAGTTAGAATTTTTATAGCTGATTTATCCTTTGGCATTTCTAACTCATCCTCTGAATATTTCTCCCAATATTCTAAAAATTCTTCCAGATCTCCGCCTTTAAATGTAAAATCCAAAACTATACTTAAAAACTTATAAAGATAAGCTAATTCTTCTTTTCTTTTTTCTTCCAATTTAAACTTCTTTACTATATATTGACAAAGCTCATAAAAGGAAAGATATTTTTTTGCGAAAAAGAAATCTTCTATATAATTTTTCCAGAAACCTGGGTATTCGTTTTTAACGAACTCAATCAAGTTTAAATTACTTCCTGCAAGTTTAAATTCGTAGTACTTTTTTAAAATATTTAATGAGTCTTCAAAAAATCCACCACTTAAAAACCCAGCTAAGGCTATTTCATCTTCTGAATAGTTCAAAAATCTAAGTAGAGCAAATAGTGTATTTATAATAGGGGATTCTTTTATTTTCAAAAAGGAACTTCCTATAACTTTAAATCCTTCAGAAATAAGAAAAGAAGAAAGTTCTGTAATATCTTCATTTTTTCTAACTAAAATAGCTACATCATCTAAATCTCCTTTTTTCTCAAGCTCTCTTAAAATAACTAAAATTTCATTTTTTATTAATTCTTTTGCTTTCTCTTTTAAGGATTTTCTTTCTAAATCTTTTCCTATTCTTAAAAACTTACATTTTACCTCACCTCTGAAATCATTAACAGCTTCTTGGACAACATTTTCAAAACTCCAGTCAAAATCTTTTAAAACTAAAGTTAATATCTTCTCTTTTTCTTCAAACTCATCTTTACTAAAAATAAGTTCTTCCAACAATTCTTTTTTTAATTCTAAATTTTTATTAATATAAGAAAAAAAAAGATTATTAAATTTAACCACTTCAGGGGCACTTCTATAATTTTTTCCTAAGACTTCAACTTTTATTGAATAGGAAGAAAACTTTTGTATAATTTCCTCTAAAATAAAAGGATCTCCTCCCCTCCACTGAAATATAGATTGTTTAGGATCTCCTGCACAGATAAGAATTTTATTTCTACTAAGAACATCCTCAACTATGGGTAAAATAGCTTCCCATTGTAGACGATCGGTATCCTGAAATTCATCTATTATAATTCCTTCTAAATTTCCCAGCTTTACATAAATCCAAGGAATAAACTCTGGAAATTGAGCAAGGGACTGAAACAATATTTCTTTCCAAATTCCAATAAATAATAACTTTTCTTTATTGAGAACCTCTTTTAGCTTTTTTTTCAAAAGTGTATACAAAACTAGATAATAATCTTTAGAATCCTGAAGAATTTCATTATTATAAAAATCTACCAAAACCCTTTCCACTCTATCTTCTTCATAGATTCCTAAAACCTCAAGAAGTTCCTTTCTATAAGTTATTTTTTCAAAAATTTTTTCTGAAAACTTGATTAACTTGTTTTTAATATCAATTTTTAACTTATCTTCGGTAACAAAAAGATGGTCTACAAATTTTTCCAAAAAATTAAAAAGTCCTTCTATATTTTTAGTGTCTTCAAAAAGCTTATTAAGTGCTTTTTCTATAAGACTTTCCTCTATATAAGTTTTTATTTGAAAATCTGTAGGCATATCCAATTCGTAAGAGAGGGCTCTGTAAAGACTTAAAAGAAAGCTATCAATAGTTCTTATTTGAAGGGAGTCATATTTTAAAAATATTTCTTCTAAAAATGTTTCTGCCTTTTCAGGAGAAATTCCAGTTTCTTCAAATAAAAGCTTTCCTCTCTCTGTTTGCTTACAAATTTCTTTCAAAAATAAAATTATCCTTTCTTTCATTTCAAAGGAGGCTTTATTAGTAAATGTAATGGTAAGTAAATTTTTAAGATTAAATTCTCTCTCTTGATAAAGCTTATTTAAAAGCTTTAAATAATTGAGGGCTAACTGATAGGTTTTTCCGCTTCCTGCACTTGCATTATAAATTATTATATTGGCAGACATTAAAGTTAATTGTATTATAATCCTATGTATATTCAAGGTGGTAATAGATTTTTCTTTACCTTTGAAAAAGAGGGATTTCTTTCTGAAGAAGAATCCCATCACTTAATAAGAGTCTTAAGAAAAAAAGAAGGGGATAAGATTAAACTTATTGATGGAAAGGGAAACGAATACGAAGGGAAAATTGTAGAAATATTAAAAAAAGGAAAAAAACTAAAAGCTAAGGTAAAATTAATAAAACTTTTAAGAAAAGAAAAACCACTTCCTATAAAAATTGTAGCTCTTATTCCTCTTTTAAAGGGTAATAAGACTGAGTTTCTGGTGGAGAAAGGAACCGAGCTTGGAATTAGTGAATTTATACCCTTTCAGAGTGATTATTGTATTGCTAAACCTTCTCATAAATTAGAGGAACGTTTAAAAACAAAAGCTATAAATGCCTTAAAACAATCGGGAAGACTTTATTTACCTGAAATTAAACCCTCAGTTATTCTAAAGGAGTTTTTGTGTGAAAACCCCTTTTCTTTATCTCTTAAGCTTGTTGCTTTACCAGAGGGAGGGATTTTAATAGATGAACTTTTGGAAAAATTAGTCAATTTTAGGGAAATAATTTTGCTCTCTGGTCCTGAAGGAGGATTTAGCAAAGAGGAAGAAAAGATATTAAAAGAAAAAAAATTTATCCCTATCCTCCTTTCTCCCTATATTTTAAAGGCAGAAACTGCATCTTTATCTTTGATGAGCTTTATTTCTATTATCATAAATCTCGGAGGAATACCATGGAAGATCTCAAAAAATTCAAAGAAAAACAGAAGAAGCTAAAATATTTCCTATTAAATAATGCCGATTTTTCAGAACTCCCAGCTTACATAATTTTTAGTTATCTTGGAGCAAGAGTGTGTTATTCTTCTTCGCATCCACTTTTTATTTTTAATGAGGAAAAATTCAGAAATCCGGAAAAATTCAAAAATTTTCTCATACACCTAAAAAGAATGAAACATTACAGCATATTTGCTCACACCCCTATTCCTGTAAGAATAGATAAACTCGGTTCAGAAGAAAAATTCCTTCTTGCAAGTATGTTTTTCAAGGTTTTCTGGCCTGTTGACGAAAAATCAAGATATGCAATTTTCAATCTTAGGCACTTAGCTGAGGTTTTGGAAAATGAAGAATTTGAAAAAATTATAAGTATTGATCCTTATCTCAAAGGAATAGAAGTTACAGTAATTAAAAGTGGTAGCGTAACTTTCAAGGGAAGACTTTCAAAAGTTTTGGAAAATTTACTTGAAAAAAATAAAAATGATATTTTTGCCAAACAAGAAATAATTATTCTTAGAAAAACCAATGAAAATAAGATCAGCTGGATCGGTGTTATTGCACACAACTTTTCAAGAATTTTCAGTCATCAGTTCGTAAGACACACCTGGCTTAACTTTAATCAAAGATCTCATAGATATACCAGTGTTGACCGTTTTGTGGTTCCTGAAGTTTTCAATAAAGATGCTGTTAAGAGGTATTGTGAGATTATCAAAAAATGCATGAATTGTTACAAAGAATTTTTTGATAAGGGTATCAAAAGAGAATGGGCAAGATTTGTTATCCCTCAAGGATGTGCAACTACTGTTTTTGCAACAGGTCCGAAAATGGCGTGGAAAGACTTTGTTGAAAAAAGGAATATCCCTCAAGCTCAGGGAGAAATAAGAAATTTTGCTTCAATTTTACAAAAAATTATTTTTGCTAATAAATTTTAAACCTCAAGAAATTGCTGAATTCTAAGTTGCTCAACTCATCCCTGACTTCTCTGGCAATATAAGGAAATAACATTAAAATCCAATAGTCATCTTCAGAAATCTCTCCCTTGTTAAACCTTGCTCTTTATTTTACATACTTCCTTTCTTTGTAAAAAGAACCTATAATTGTAGTGGGTAATATAAAAAACCTCTATTACAAAATCTACTTCTACTCCAAATTTTAAAAGCTCTTTTAAAACGTTTAATAAACAGAGATAAGATTTCTGAAAAATTTTTCAAAAATATTTTTTCTTCAATTCTGCAGAATTTACTTTCTCTTTCTGCATTAATAAACAATTTAGATAGTTTCAAAAAAGTAAAAGAACCTATAAGTTAAGGGATTGATAATAGAAGTGAGTATTTAATTTTAATTCTTCGAAAAATCTGAGAAGAAATGCCTATAAAAAAATTTTATCTATCTCTTGAAACATTTTATAGAACATTTATTATGAATGTAGGAAAATTCACAATGGAATTAAGGAAATTTTATCTTAGTCTTAGTAGTATGGATATATACAAAGGCTTGAAAAAAGTTAAATTTGTGGTTTTATCTTAATTTAAAAAAAATAAAAGAGGTGTTTTAAATGGGTGGGCGTTCTCGTAAATCTATTTTAAAACAAAAAATGGCAAAGTATTATAGAGAAAGAGAAAATCCTCTTGCTTCGCTTGCTTTACAAGATGAAGTTATCCGTCTAAATCGAGAAAAATTGGATCTTTTCCAAGAAAATTTGGAATATTTAAGAAACCTTGATCTATCTACAAATCATGAAACACCAGTCTCTAAGTTAAGCATAAGACGCTTCCCTAATGAGCAAGACAAAAAATTTACCACCAGAGCTTTTTATGAAACCTTGTATCCCATTACTTTAGAATACAGATTTATGCCTCTTCAGGCAATTTTTGTATGGTATCTAAGGGCTTTAGAAATGATTTATGAAGAAAAAATACCCAAGATTCATTTAAACAGGCTTCAAAAATGGATAAAATACTGGCTTTCAAGCTTGACCCCTGAACAGGAATTGCAACTCAAAAGTGCAATAATCTCCTGGATTTTAAATAGATTCACCTAAAAAATGGGCTTTCTTTTTATTTTAATTTTTTTTAATTTTTTTATCTCATCTTCTTTTGCTTATAAACTTTTTATAATTTCTTTTCCTGATAATTACGGAAAAGTAAAAAAAGAAAAGATATTCCACATTGGGGCAGCAGAACCAGCTTTTGGTTTTATATACGATTTAAAACCCCCTGAAAAATTCTTTCTCCTTTCTCCAGATAAAAAACAAACTAAAATTACTCTTTTTAGAACCAAATACGATGATAAGGCTTTAAATATTAAAAGAATAGGATATAAAATTCAATTAATCCCAGAAACTAAGGGAGATTATTATATATGTATAGAAAGTGATTATTTTCTTACAAGAGATCTTAAATTGGTAAAATCCTTTGCTAAGGTGCCCTTTCATGTGGAAATAGAGAAGGGATGGGAAAATTTATGTGGATTTGATTTAGAAATAAAACCTTACACCAGACCTTACGGTTTCACTAATAAAGGAATTTTTTGGGGACAGGTGTTATATAACGGCAAACCCCTTCCCAATGGTACTGTTGAATTTGAAAGATTTAGTCCTGTTTTTTTAAGCTTAGAAGATTTACCTAAGGATTCTTATGGAGAAATAAATTATCCTTATTTAAGGAAAACAGTAAAGACCAATAAAGAAGGATTCTTTGTAGTTTCCTTAGAGGAACCAGGTTGGTGGGTTCTTACCATTAAAAGAAGTGCAGGAACTAAAACTCTGGGAAATAGCTTTTATCCTGTTGAAATAGCAAATCATTTTTGGATTTATGTTTTCCCTTCTTCAAAATAACCCTTGACTTTTTTATCTATTTATAAAAAATAATTTTCTAAATTAATACAAATTTGTGGAGGAAAACTTATGTATAAAAAATTTTTAATTGGACTTGATGGCTCAGATGCAAGTAGACAAGCTTTTGAAGCAGCCTTAAATTTTGCTAAAGAAACCAAAGCAGAGGTTTTAGCCATAAGTGTTATACCTACCCAAAAGGAACTTGTAAGTTCCTTTTCTATTTTTGGTCACATAAAGGATCTTATCAGAAAAAATTATGAAAAAGCTTTAGAAGAAGCTAAAGATTTAGCTGAAGAGACTGGTTTCAAAATAAAGACCATCCTTGAAGAAGGAAATCCCTATAAAAAAATAATTGAAGTTTCTCAAAGGGAGGGTTGCGATCTTATTATTACAGGAAGAAGAGGATTAACTTCTTTTGAAAAAATTTTATTAGGAAGCACAGCCCATAGAGTAGTTAATCACAGCCCTATTGATGTCCTTATTGTTCCCAGGAATATCAGAATAAGCTTTAAACGAATTTTAGCTGGAACCGATACCTCTGAATATGGAAATAAGGCAGTTAAAAAGGCAGGAATGATAGCAAAAAGTTATAAAGGAGATTTAGCAGTTTTATCTGTAATTAAGCTTCCTGTAGAACCTATAATTGATCTCCAAGAGATTTTAGAAATTCTCAGAAAAGATTTAGAAGCTCATTTGGTTTCACTTACAGAAGACATAAGTAAAGAAGAAGTTAAGGTAGAAATTTTTGTAAAATTTGGAGAACCCTATAAGGTGGTTGTAGAAACTGCTAAGGAGTGGGGTGCAACCGCAATTGTAATAGGTGCTTATAGTTCTGAAAATCAAAAATCCTTAGGAAGTATTGGTGAAAAAATAATTGCTAATTCTTTCTGTCCTGTACTAATAGTTAAAAGTTAAATAGGTAAGGAAGTATCCAAATTTCCGAAGGAAGTATATTGAGGGAAGTAATTTAGTTTTACTATACCTATAGGCCCGTTTCTTTGTTTCCCTATAATTATTTCTGCAATGCCCTTTTCTGGACTTTCCTTATTATAAAACTCATCTCTGTATATAAACAAGATTACATCTGCATCCTGCTCCAAAGCTCCTGATTCTCTCAGATCTGCAAGTTGAGGTCTTTTATCGGGTCTTTCTTCAACCTTTCTGTTAAGCTGAGATAAAGCTATAATGGGAATATTTAGTTCCTTAGCTAAGGATTTTAAACCTGCAGAGATTTCTGAAATTTCCTGTTCTCTTCTTTCTTTTCTTTCAAGTCCTTTCATAAGCTGAAGGTAATCAATTACCAAAAGTCCTAAGGGTATTTCTTTCAAAAGTTTTCTTGCTTTTGCCTTTACTTCTAAAATATTTATTCCTGGTGTTTCGTCAATATAAATATGAAGTTGGCTTAAAGTTGATGCAGCCTGTGTTATTTTCTGCCATTCCTGCGAATCAAGCTGTCCAGTTCTAAATTTCTGGAAACTTACTTTGGCTTCAGCACAGAGCATTCTTGCACAAAGCTGTTGTTTACCCATTTCTAAGGAAAAAATTGCTGCTCCTATATTAGTTAGCTTGCAGGCATTTCTTACAATATCAAGTGCAAAAGCAGTTTTACCCATTCCAGGACGTCCAGCAAGAATAATCAAATCCCCCTTTTGAAGTCCTGCTGTCATTCTATCAAGATCATAAAATCCTGTAGGAATTCCTGTTATTGATGTTCCCTTTTTATAAAGATTTTCCAAATGTTTTATAGTATCCTTAACCACTTCTTTTAGAGGTGAAAAACTTTCCCTTCTTCCGTAATAGGAAAGATCAAAGAACGCTTTCTCTGCATAATTTAATAATTCCTGAGAATCTTCTGCAGAATAATAGGCTCTGTAGATTAAATCCTGACTGATTCTTATAATTTCTCTTAATATACTTTTTTCTTTAACAATTTTAGCATAGTGAAGAATATGAGCTGAGGTTGGAAGAAGCCCAACAATCTCTGAAAGATAAACTGCACCACCTGCCTTTTCTAATTCTCCCATTTTATCAAGTTCATTATGCACAGTAACAATATCAATAGGTTCATCTTTTTCAAAAAGAGAAAGACACGCTAAATAGATACTTCTATGAGCAGGAGAATAAAAGTCCTCTGGTTTTAAGTAATCAATAATTTTAACTATAGATGAAGGATCTACAAAAATACTTGCTAAAATGTATTTTTCAGCTTGTAAATCCTGAGGAGGTAAAAACTCTGAAGAAAAGGAAGGTTCAAGTTGTAACGCTACACCCTTTTTTGAGCGTTTGTTAGAAGGCATTTATTTTTCTTCTAATACTTCAACCTTTATATTAACTATTTTATCACTGCTTAATTTTATAGGAACTTCAAAGATTCCTAATTTTTTAATAGGTTCATTTAATACAACTTGATTTTTCTCAATCTCTATTCCCTTTTCTTTTAGCATATTTACAATATCAACAGAGGAAACAGATCCAAATATTCTGTCTTCTTCAATTGTCTTTCTATAAACTGTTAAAATTGTCCCTTCAAGCTTTTCTGCAAGGCTTTCAAGTTTTTTTCTTTCTCTTTCAGCCTTAGCTAATACAATTTTTCTTTGATTTTCTAAAGCTTTAATAGTTTTTTGATTAGCTAAAATTGCCAATCCTTTAGGAATAAGATAATTTCTTGCATATCCATCTTTTACTTTTACTATATCTCCTGCTCTACCAAGTTTAGGGACATCTTTAATTAAAATTACCTCCATAAATTCCTCC
Organism: Thermodesulfobacterium geofontis; assembly: GCA_002877985.1. Lineage (GTDB taxonomy): Bacteria > Desulfobacterota > Thermodesulfobacteria > Thermodesulfobacteriales > Thermodesulfobacteriaceae > Thermodesulfobacterium > Thermodesulfobacterium geofontis_A. Next base: position 14,935 of record PNIK01000092.1, read on the forward strand.
ACCTACAATAAATATTATTCTTCTATTTCTACATCAGCAACAAAGGGCAGAAGTGCCATTATTCTTGCTCTTTTAATTGCAGTGGTTAATCTTCTTTGATGATAGGCACAGTTTCCAGTCTGTTTTCTATGAATAATCATACCCTTTTCATTTAAAAAGGGTTTTAAAATCTCTGGATTCTTATAATCAATTTTCAAATTAGGATCTATACAAAATTTGCAGACCTTTTTTCTGGTCAAAAATCTTCTTTTTATGTTTAAAGTCTCATTCATTTTTTCCCTCCTGCTTTCTAATTTTCCTTTACTTCAGCGCTTTCTTCAGTTGGAATAAATCTATCTTCTAATTTTACAATAATAAACCTAATAACTCTTTCGTCAATTCTAAAAAATTCCTCCAAATCTTTTGGTAAATCTGAAAGTCCGTAAAATTCTATTAAAACATAATACCCCTGCTTTTTCTTTTGAATGGGATAAGCAAGTTTTCTTAATCCCCATTCATCAATTTTTAAAATCCCTCCCTCTTTTGATTCTACAATTTGTTTAATCTTTTCTAAGATCTGATCTTTTTCCTCTAATCTTTCTGGATGGATGATAAAAAGAGACTCCCATTTACGAAATCTTTTTACGGGTTTCCACAATTCAAACATAGACCCCTCCTTTTGGTCTTATGGCCCCCTTTTAAAAAGATAAAGGGAGCAAGGAGTAAATGGGCGGTGCTGGATTCGAACCAGCGACATCCACCGTGTGAGGATGGCGCTCTACCCCTGAGCTAACCGCCCTCTTAATTATTATTAAATTAACCTATATTTCATTTTTTACAAGTCCTTCTTTAAACTTTCTAAAAGGTTTTTATCTGCAGGACAAATTTCAAGTTCTTTAATTTCCTTAAAGTTGACCCATTTTAATTCTAAA
>PNIK01000056.1 GCA_002877985.1 Thermodesulfobacterium geofontis
CTTTTTCCACAGGGGAAATAAGAGATTTTCCAGAGATTAATTAAAGCCTTTTTTACTTTTTCGTCGTAGATGGGTTTTCTTTTGCGCTTAATTTTAGATTTGACATCAATTTGAATAGCCTTAAGAGGGGCTATGGAGATAATTTTTTGTGGTTGCTTAAGAGATAAGAGGCATATGAGCAGTTATAGCCTAAGCTTAAAGCCAACTTCTTCCCCTAAGTGAAATTAGGGGACATTTTAATTTTTTCTTTAGATTTTTATATGAGGCATCGATAAAATTTCCTTTAGATTTTTAATGAGGCAATTTGACCCTATCTAAAATAAAGCTTTTTGTGATAAAATTTTTATGATTTTCTCAGAAGTAAGCGTGGAAAGTTTTGACATTACCATGCTCTACTAAACTTTCTATTATATAATTCAATGGCTTTTTTGCCATAGCGATAAGCTTCTCAACAGTTTCTCCATAAATAATACAACCAAGTAAAGAGGGTACCATTATAGTAAATCCACCTTCAGGTTCTTTTCTAAGCGAAAATCTATATACCATATTTAAAATTTTTGTTAAATTTTAAACCTTTGTTGATAAATTTTAGTTAATCATGGTTTATTTCAAAAGAGGATACACTTTCTATATCCCTGAGTAAATGTTTGAGATATTTATTATCAAGCCAGATCTGACCTTCTTTTATTACTTTAAGAGCCTCCTTAAAAAGATTTATATCTGTATAGGGTGCAATTATTCCTGCCATTTTGTATTGGGTCAAAGCCTTTAATAGAGATTTTATTTTAACCCAGATCTATAAGAACAACTTTAGCCTTTGGATATCTGAAAAAATTTCTTTGTCCAAACTGAAATAATCGGCAAGAATAATTTTTGGTTCCTCCTAAGGCACACAGGGAATAATATTTTCTTTTCAAAATCTCATAAAAGGCATAGGCTAAAAGTAAGTTAGAATTTTGCTGTCCTGAAGTATCTTTTTTAAAGACTTTGCTATTTTGAGATTAAAATGAGGAAGTTCTACAAGTTTTTCTAAAGGAGCATTTAAAATTTCTTCCAGACTTTTAAAATTTTTCAATAAAATTTCTTTTCTCTTTGGACCTATTCCTTTTATTCTATCTAAGAAGCTCTCTAAAGTTTCTTTTTCTTTTATTTTTTCTGCAAAAGTTTTGGCAAATCTATGGGCTTCACTCATAACCCTTCCAATAAAATGATAAACCTCTTTATATTTTGGTAAAAATAAAGGATTTTTTCTTCCTGGAATATAAAGCTTTTCAGGCTGTCTTTTCTCATTTTTAGCAATAGCTCTAATTTCAACCTCTTCCACCCCAAGGTCTTCTTTTGCTCTTAGAGCTGTTTCCAGATGTCCCTTTCCTCCATCTATAAGAATAAGATCAGGTAGATTGTTTTCCTCTAAGCCCCTTTTAAGTCTTCTGTAAACTACTTCATAAAGCATAGTATAATCATCTTTTCCTTCCCCTTTTATGTGATAGTGCCTGTAGCGTGTTTTCTCAGGTTCCCCTTCAAAAAAGCAAACCAATGCACCAACTCTTGCAGTTCCATAAAATTGAGAAAGGTCTATGGCTTCAACCCATCTTGGTTCACGGGAAAGCCTTAGAACCTCTATCAATTCCTCTGAAAGTCCAGCATACCATGGCTTTTCTCTTCTTTTTTCTGAAAGAATAAAATTTTCAAGATTTTTTAAAGCAAGATCCTTTAAAAAACTTATCTTTTCATCTTCAAAATCTTCCAGAATCTTTATTTCCTTTCCCGAGAACTCACTTAAAATACTCTCAAGTTCTTCTTTTTCCTCAATTTTTTCAGGTAAAAATATCTTTTCAGGAATTATCTTTCCTTCCGTATAAAATTGCAAAATCACATCTTTTAGAGCTGGCTTTTCTCCTAAGGGATTTCTTATCTGAAAAGTTTGAAAACCATAAAGATACCCATATCTTACAAAAAGAACAATAAAATATTCATGAGCATTTTCTTTTCTGTATTCCCAGAGGTCTAAATCTAAGTGTATATCAAGCACCACAGCCTGAGTTTCAAGTACCTTTTTGAGATCCTCAATCCTATCTCTTAAAAAGGCAGCCCTTTCAAACTCCAAGTTTTCAGAAAGTCTCCACATTTCTTCTTCAAGCTTTTTTATCAACTCTTTTCCTTTTCCTTGAAAAAATTCTATTACTCCATTAACAAATTTTTGATATTCCTCTTCAGGAATAGGATAAACACATGGGGCAAGACATTTTTTTATCTGATAATAAATACAGGGGGTTTTTCTTCTTTTCATTTCTGCAAGACTACATTTTCTTAAGGGAAAGGTCTTAGAAAGAAGTTTTAAAATTTCTCTTAAGCCCCTTGCTGAGGTAAAAGGACCAAAATAGAGTGCTTGATCCCCCTTTTTTCTCCTCCTTACAATCTGTAAACGGGGATATTTTTCTTTAATAGGAATTCTTAAAAGAGGATAATTTTTATCATCCTTTAAGAGGACATTATACTTAGGTCTGTATTTTTTAATGAGATTTGCTTCTAAGAGAAGAGCTTCTTTTTCGTTTTTAGTTAAAAAGTATTCAACATTTTCTGTATTTTCAACCAAACGCTCCAATTTAGGAGAAAGAGGAGGTCCCTTTACATAGGCAGAAAGCCTTGCCCTTAAATCTTTAGCTTTTCCTACATAAAGAACTTCACCTCTTTTTGATTTAAAGAGATAAACTCCAGGTGCTTGAGGAATTTCCTTTAAATTTAAGTTAAGCACCTAAATTTCCACACCCTCCTCCACATACTTAGCAACAAGATCTCCTACCTCACTTGTGGTATAACCCATTTTTCCTGCTGAAAGACTCTTAAGATGGTCTCTGCAAACTTTAATTACTGCCTTTTCTATGGCTTTTGCAGGCTCTTCTTCTCCAAGCCACTCAAGCATCATCATTCCTGCACAAATAGCAGCCAAGGGATTGATCACATTTTTTCCAGTATATTTGGGAGCTGATCCTCCTATAGGTTCAAACATGGAAACTCCATGGGGATTAATATTACCACCTGCTGCAATCCCCATTCCTCCTTGGATTATGGCACCAAGATCAGTAATAATATCTCCAAACATGTTATCAGTAACTATTACATCAAACCATTCGGGATTTTTCACAAACCACATACAAACTGCATCCACATGGGCATAGTCTTTTTCTATATCAGGATATTCTTCTCCAACTTCCTGAAAAACTCTATACCACAAATCCCAGGCATAGGTCAAAACATTAGTTTTACCAACAAGAGTTACTTTTTTCTTTTTGTTTCTCTTTCTACAGTATTCAAAAGCAAAACGAATACATCTTTCCACCCCATAACGAGTATTAATAGACTCTTGAATGGCAACTTCGTAAGGTGTTCCCTTTCTCAAAAAGCCACCTCCTCCTGCATAAAGACCTTCTGTATTTTCTCTTATTACGACAAAATCTATATCTTCTGGTCCTTTGTCTTTTATGGGTGTCCAAACTCCAGGATAAAGTTTAACCGGTCTTAAATTTATGTATTGATCAAGCTCAAAGCGAATCCTGAGAAGAATTTCCTTTTCTAAAATACCAGGTTTAACTTGAGGATGTCCAATTGCACCAAGATAAATAGCATCATGTTTTTTTAACTCCTCAATTCCACCTTCAGGAATAGTTTCTCCTGTTTTTAGATATCTTTCTCCTCCCCAGTCAAAATAGGTAAAATCAAATTTAATATTGAATTTTCTACTTATCGCAGATAAAACTTTTACACCCTCTCTTATTACTTCTGGACCTGTTCCATCTCCAGGAATAACAGCAATTTTGTAAACCTTTCCCATCCATAACCTCCTAAATGTCTTTATCAAGAATTCATAGTATAATCCATTCTTTAACTTTACCAAGTCCTCTTAAACTATTTCCAATGTAAAGCTCTCCATAATTAAGATCTTCAATCTTAAAAGGAGAATTCCTTAGCTAAACCCTTTTTATCATTTCTTCCCTCAAAATACCAGGTAAAAGTCCAAGCTCAAGGGGAGGAGTGAAAAAATTTTTTTCTCTTTTCAAAAAAATATTGGAGATGGTGCCCCTCAAGAAGAAATTTTTCTTCCTTGTAAAAAAGAATTTCTGTAAGCCCTAACTCTTTTGTCTTTTCTCTCCAAAAAAATTATATTCTTCTCTATATGTGGTTTTATGGAAATGAAAAAAATTTTTTAGGGGTGTTTTTTTTATAAGACCGATCCCGAAATTTTTTCCCAAGAAATAGAATCTGTAGTCTCTTTTTCTATTTTTAGCTTTCCACAAGGAGAGAGTATCCGTTTTACTCTTAAAGGTTCTTCTTTTAAATTTTCTTTAAGAAACCTCACAAAATTTTCAAAACTTTTTAATTCTTTTGGAATAGAAAATCTTAAAAACGAGCAGAATTGACAAGTCTCTGGTAATAAAGGAAAATTCTTGAATTTTTTTATCCCACAAAAAGGTCTCAAAAATTTCAAAATAAGGAAAGAAATTTAAAAAAAGTTTACTTTAAGTTTAGTTTCCTAAAATTCTTTCTCTGGATCACTATTCCAAACTATGCCTGCTCCAACTCCAAGTTCTCCTGAATATATATTTTTAGAGAGAGGTTTTAAAAGAACGGTTCTTATAGTTACATTAAAAAGAAAGTCTCCTATAAGGGGCAATAAATCCCGTAGTATCGGTATAAACATTTCTTGGTTCTTTTTCAAGTTCTCTTATAATTTCCATAGTTCTTATTTTCGGGGCTCCTGTCACAGATCCGCAAAGAAAAAGAGTTTTAATAATTTCATAAAAACTATCAATTTTAAGGTTGCCTCTTACAGTTGAAATCATTTGATGAAGAGTAGGATAGGTTTTTATTTTGAAGAGTTCTTTTACCCTTACAGAGCCAAAACAAGAAATTCTTCCAAGATCGTTTCTTATAAGATCAACTATCATTATGTTTTCTGCTCCTGTTTTGGTATCCTTTTTGAGTGAAAGTTTTTGTTTTTTATCAAGAAATAAAAGTAGAGCTCTTTTTTCAGTGCCTTTCATAGGAAAACTTATGTGCTAGAGGAAAAAAATCCAAATCCAAAAAGACCTTTCTTGACAAAAGTTTCAATTTTTCAAAAAAGAAATAATTTCAGAGAACTTTTCAATATTTAACTGAATTTCTTCTACAGGTTCGAGAAAAAGATAAGCTTTATAAGGAATAAATTTTGAACTTATGTAAATCCAGGTCATTTTTTAATTAACATTCTCATCAAAGCTTATTTTAAAATACTTGATATACTTTTAGATCAGGCTATTATTTGAAACAAGTTTAAAAAGTTATAAAAGAGGGCCAAAAATGAAGGAAAAACTAACTAAAACAAAAACTTCTCGTAAAAAATTAGGCATCAAAAGAATTTCAAGGTGTCTTGGACCTATACCTAATTTAGAGGAACAGGTATCACCTGATTGGTGGAGACGTATCTTTAACTCTCTCTATCTCAAGACTGATGCGGATGTAGTAGACGACAAACAGCTTACTAAAAAAGAGGTGGATTTATTTTTAGAAATTTTAAAACCCTCTCCAGAGGATAAAATCTTAGATCTATGTTGTGGACAGGGGAGACATTCTCTTGAATTAGCAAGACGAGGATTTCATAATGTTGAGGGTTTAGACAGGTCTCACTATCTCATTCAGAAAGCTAAAGTGCAAGCAAAAAAAGAAAACTTAAATATAAAATTTAGAGAGGGTGATGCAAGAAAACTTCCCTATCCACCCGATACCTTTGATATAATAATGATCTTGGGAAACAGTTTCGGTTATTTTAGTACTATTCAGGAAGATTTAAGAGTTCTAAGGGAAGTATTTAGAGTTTTAAAGCCCTGGGGGAAAATACTTATAGATGTTGCAGATGGAGAATACCTTCGCAATAACTTCCAGCCAAGAAGCTGGGAATGGATAGATAAAAAATATTTTGTATGCAGGGAACGCACCCTTTCTGTAGATAAGCAATCTTTAATCTCAAGAGAAATAATTACCCATGTGGAAAAGGGAGTTATAGCTGATCAATTTTATGCAGAAAGACTCTATACAAAAGAGAGTCTTTTCAAGCTTTTACAAACAGCTGGTTTTAGCGATATAAACTTTCACGGAGAAATTTTGACAGATTCCCGGCGAAATCAAGATCTAGGCATGATGGAAAGAAGAATTATCGTAACTGCAATTGTTAAAAAAGAGTGGACCTTTGTTAAAAGGAAAAAAAGAGAAACAGTCAAAAATGTAGTTGTACTTTTAGGTGATCCAAGAAAGCCTGATCCACTAAAGCCATTTTTCATTTTTGATGATGACGATTTTTATACCGTTGATCAGTTAAAAAGTGCACTGAAAGAACTTGAAGAATACAATTTTATATACCTTGATAACCATGATACTCTGATTCAAGATCTTATAAAGTTAAAACCTAAAATAGATTTTGCTTTTAATCTATGCGATGAAGGCTTCAATAATGAAGCTAAAAAGGAGCTACATATACCAGCTTTATTAGAAATACTTAGTATTCCATATACAGGTTCAGGTCCACAATGTCTTGCCTTTTGTTATGATAAATCTCTTATTCGTGGAATTGCAAATGAGATGGGAATTCCTGTACCTTATGCTTTTCTTATTAAACCAGAAGATACAGTTTTTGAAATCCCAGTTAGTTTTCCTGTTATTGTTAAACCTAATTTTGGTGATGCAAGTTTTGGGATAACCCAAAGGAGTGTAGTAAATAACAGTGAAGAATTAATAAATGCAATTTCAGAAATAAGGGAAAAATTCGGCTATAATGAGCCTATTCTGGTAGAAGAATTTTTACCAGGAAGTGATTTAAGTGTGGGAATAATAGGAAATCCTCTAGAGGATTATATGGTTTTACCTATTATTGAGGAAGATTATTCTTCTCTTCCTTCGGGGTTTCCAAGAATATGTGGTTATGAAGCAAAGTGGCTTCCAGATTCTCCATATGGGAATATTAAATCCATTCCCGCTAATCTTCCAGAGAAAACCGAAAAAATTATTGTAAGTTGTTGTTTAAAATTGTTTGAGAGATTGGGAATTAGAGACTATTGTAGATTCGATTGGAGACTTGATTCTGAGGGTAATCCTAAACTTCTTGAAGTAAATCCAAATCCTGGCTGGTGCTGGGATGGACATTTGGCAAAGATGGCTAAAATAGCTGGTATGTCCTATGCTGAAATGTTAAAAGCTATTTTAGAATCTGCTGAACGTAGATTAGGAATTGCTAAAAGATTGCACCACATAAAGAGTATTTACTTATAACAAAATCCATTCTGAAACTTTACCAAGTCCGCGAACTGAATTACCAATATAAAATTCTTTAACACGATTTAGATCTTCTATTTTAATTACTTTTTCCTTTGCCTTTTTTTTGAAATTAAAAACTCTCTTAACACCCCATTTAAAATTTTTAACTCCAAGGGAGGTGTTATTAGTCCTTTACCTAAATCAACAAAAACATTAGATATACAGCCTTCAAGAAGAACTCCATTTTCATTGTAAAAGATTATTTCATCAAACCCAAGCTTTTTAGCCTTATTCTGCCAATACTCATAGGGCTTTCTAAATGAAGTCTTATGATGAAATAAAACCCCGAGATCAAAATCTCTTTTTAAAAGTCCCACTCTTAAATTTTCCCTCCAGGGCTGATACTCCGAAAAAATTATTTCAACTCCCCCATCTGGTGATATCAATAACCTTATTTTATATATTCCGCTTTTTAGCCTGAAAGCTTTATTTTTTACAAATCTTTTAAATTCTTCATAGCTTTTTAAGCAATAAGGAATTTTAAAACCAAAATAAAGAGCTGAATTTTTGATTCTTTTATAATGAAAAAGAAGCAGAGGGTTCTCCTTTTGGGTGTCAAAATAAAAAGTTTCAATTAATTTAAAATAAGGAAGGGGGGATAGAAAAAAACGAGCTTTCAGAAGCCCTTCTCTAAATTCTTCCTCAGGGATGCTATCCCATACTATTCCTCCTCCCACTCCAGCTTCTCCTATAAAGATATTGTCCCTTTTTTCTAGGGTTAAAGTTCTTATAGCAACATTAAAGAGGAAATTACCATCCGGTTTTATGAATCCAATAGCTCCTGTATAAATACCTCTTGGTTCTTTTTCCAATTCCCTTATTATTTCCATAGCTCTTATTTTTGGTGCACCGGTTATGGAACCACAGGGAAAAAGTGCTTTGAATATCTTGTAAAGGCTATCATCCCTTAGGGTTCCTTTTATAGTTGAAATCATTTGATGAAGAGTGGGATAGGTCTCTATTTTAAATAGTTCAGAAACGTATACACTTCCCTTTTCACAAATTTTCCCAAAATCATTTCTTAAAAGATCAACTATCATAATGTTTTCAGCTTGATTTTTGAGACTATTTTTGAGTTTTCTTTTAAATTCTAAATCTTCTTTTCTTGAAAAACCGCGCTGTATAGTACCTTTCATAGGAGAACTTTTCAAAATTTTACCTCTTTTTTCCAAGAAAAGCTCGGGAGAAAGTGATAAAATGTATTGGTCTCCAGCTTTTGCAAAGCAGCCAAATTTACACCTTTGAGAAAAAAGGAGTAGATAAAATAGCCTTTCAAGAGAACCTTTAAACTCAAAATGGAGCTTAAAAGTAAAATTTGTTTGATAAACATCACCTTCAGCGATGTAATTTTTAATTTTTTTTATAGCCTTGATGTATTCTTCTTTTTCTATTCCAATTTTGAAATTCCCAAAACCATTCTTTAAGATTTCAAATTCCTTTTCGCTAAATTCAGGATTAATGGAAAGCTCTTCAGGATTTTTATAGATTCCAAAATAAGCAAGAGGAACTCTGCTTTTTATTGCCAAGGGTTTAAGTCTTTCTTCAAGAAAATAGCCCAATTCATAACTCAAAAAACCACAGGCATAAAATCCTCTTTTTATTTCAGTTTCAAGTAACTCAAAAAAACTGAACAAATTTTCTGGTTCCTTTAGGGCTAAAATTCTTACAGGGGATTTGAAGGCATAAATCTTATAAGGAAATTTATTGGCTTTAGCCCAGAGAAAGAAATCATCCCAGCTCATAATTTTTAAAATAAGCAATAAATAAACAAAAAATTAGTAAAACAAAAGAAGCAAATAGAAAAGAAGGTAAATTAAAAATAACTTTGAAGCTTTCAAAAAAGGGTAAATAGGGTAGAATTATATAAAAAGAAGCAATAAGAAGTTCTAAAAGAGAAAAATTCTTTAAGAAATCAGCAAGTCTTATTCTAAAACTCCATTTTTTAATAAGTTTATCTTTTAAGGTTACTAAAGTTTCTGCTTTATTTTTGCAGGATTCTATTTCAGAAATCAAAATAGATAACACATCTGTAGGATCTTTTCTTTTTAATTTTATCTCAACTTTTTGCACAAGATCTGAAAAAATCTTAAGTTCCTTTCCAAACTCCATATCTTCATATTTATAGGGATATTTTTTCCAAAAAGAACTAAGCCCCCTGTAATTAGCCTTAATTTTTTCAAATTCATTTTTAAGATTTTGAATAATTCTGTAAATATAACCTTGAAATTCAAGATCCATTTCTAAGGCTTTTTGATAACCCTTTTCAATTAGACCCAACCCTCCTTTATGTATATCTTCTCTTACCTTAGATAATCTTTCTTCGTATTCCTTTTTTTCAGCTTCAGATAAAAAGTTCTTTATTTTATGATAGCGATCCTCTGTTTCTTTTAGTCTTAGAGAGGCCTTTTCTCTTTTTTCTGCAATTTTATCATATAAAATCTCTTCTAATTCCCCTTGATCCCTTATAAAAATTGGTTCTAAATAACTCCAATATAAAAGATAGGGATGATTAAAATAGGCAAAGATTTCTGAAAGAAAAGATCCTCTTAAATATTTTGCCAGGTTAAAATAATAAAAAGCTGGCAAACAGGTGGGATCCTTTTCTAAAGCTTCTTTATAAAATTCCTCCGCTATAGCTGTCTCACCCATATATTCATAAAGATAACCTTTTAAAAAAAGTAAATAACTTTTTAAAAAGGGAGTATTAACCTGAAAAAGAGTCCTTTCTAAATAATAGAGCGCGCTTCTAAAGTCTTTTATCAAAATATTTATAAAAAAAAGACCTATACTTGCTCTAAAATCATCCTCTATTTCTGAAAACTCTCTTTTAGCATTATCAAGATTTCCTTTTATTAGGTATTCCAATCCTAAGCCAAGATTCCCTCCTCTCAAAGGAGTTTCCATATCAATTTTGAGATGTCCCCAAGTCTCAACCACATCATATTTGTAAAATATAATTTTTAAAAATTCTGGAAGCAAATAAAAATTTCTTATATAAAAATATTTAAGCTTTTCCGAAGTTAAGCCTTCCTCGTATATTCCTTCCCATAAAAGTTGAGAAATTTCTCTAAAATGAAGATTTAATGCAGACTGAAAGGTATTTCTCGGTTCAGGATCTAATAAAGAGGGGCAATTATAAGATTCGTGCCATGAAGTTTTACAGAAAAAACAGGGATTTCTATCTCCATACCAAAATATGTCTTTATAAAAAATTTCAATTTTAGGATCCACTGTGGAAGGCAAAATGAGTTCCCATAAGTTTTTCCAGGGTTCTATTTTATAAAAGATATTGCTGTGTTTTAAAAAGGAATCTATCATATCTCTTACAGGTTCTTCTAAATAAATTTTTCCTGCTCTAAGAATTGTATCAGTAGCTTTTTCTATCTGAGTTTTAGTTAGTATAAAGGAAAAAGGAATGGGTGCAGATCTAAGAAGAAGAAAAAATTCGGTTTTAAAATTTTCTAATATCTTATCTAAATAAAGCACCTCTTCTGGATTAATTTTATAGAAATTTTTATCCACCCTTGTTAATCTTCTTGATAACAAATCTTTTAGGAATATTTCTGCAGACTCAGCCTGAGCTTGAAAAAGGAGGTTTAACAATTTTTTATGTTTTATTATTTTAAAATAATACATCTCAGGTTTTTAAAGTTTTATAAATCAGTAGAAAAAGAGAAATAGTAATAGCTATATCTGCTACATTAAAAGCTGGCCAGTGGATATTTTTAATATGAAAATCTATAAAATCAAAAACCTTTCCAAAAAGAATTCTATCAGTAAGATTGCCAAGCCCACCTCCAATTAATATTCCAAGAGATATTAAAGACATTCTATTTTTTTTATTTCGAAAATAAATCTTCTTAGCCCAAATATAAGCAATCAGTAAAACTATTAGGGTTACAAAAATTAAAATAACAGTTATAAAGGACCCTGTTTTTGAAAACATTCCAAAGGCTATACCTTTATTCCATACCTTAACTATATTTAAAATCGGCAAAATCTCTATTTTTTCAAATTGAGACTTAAGAATTAAATACTTAGTGATTCTGTCTAAGAGAAAAATTATAATAGCACTTAACCAGAATATACGCATAGATTTATTTATTAAGGGATTTAATCACTTCAAAGCATCTATAACAGAGATCAGGAATTTCAAGTTTCCCCACTTCTGGTTTCCTCTGCCAGCACCTTTCACATTTTTTATTTTTGGTTGCTCTTATTTTAATAACTAAATCTTTTATTTCTTCTGATTGATAAACCACTTCTTTATCAGAAGATTTTTGAAATTCTTCAATCAATTCAAATTTAGCTACCATCAGAAAATATTCCCAAAAGGCAGAATCTATTAAATAGGATTTCAGATCCTGAGAAGCTTTAACAGAAACTTCTGCCTCAAGGAAGGTATTTATAATTTTATAGTCTTTTCTTGCTATTTCTAAGGCTCTTAAAAATTCTTCCCTCAATTCTAAGTATTTTTCCCATTTTTTAATCTTTTCCTCATTAAGTTCAAAGGAATAAGATGGAAATTCAGTCAAAAAAACAGATATTTCTTCCTTTTTATAAGGCAGGTTTTGCCATATATCCTCTGCAGTAAAAGAAAGGATAGGAGCCATAAGTTTTACAAGGCTATCAAGGGCATAATAAAAAACCGTTTGGGTTGCTCTTCTTTTAAAACTGTCCGAAAGTTCGCAATAAAGATAATCTCTGTTAATATCTATAATTAAAGAGGAAAGTTCTACAACACAAAATTTATGAATCTCGTGGTACACAATGTGAAAGTCAAATCTTTCATAGGCTTTTTTAACTTTTTCAATAAGTTTCCCCAATCTGTGAAGAATAAATTTTTCAAAATCTGGAAGTTTTTCAAAGGGTATCAAATCTTTTTCAGGATCAAAATCATATAGATTTCCTATAAGGAATCTACAAGTATTTCTTATTTTCCTATAGGATTCAACTAAACGATCAAGAATTTCCTTAGATATTTTCACATCGTCTCTGTAGTCCTCAGCAGAAACCCAAAGTCTTACAATTTCTGCACCGTATTGTTTGATCAGATCTTGTGGATGAATAACATTTCCTAAGCTTTTTGACATTTTTCTTCCCTGTCCGTCAACTACAAAACCGTGAGTTAAGATAGCTTTATAGGGAGGAATACCTCTTGTTCCTACAGAACAGAGAAGGGAGCTGTGAAACCAACCTCTGTGCTGGTCAGAACCTTCCAAATATAAATCAGCAGGAAAACTAAGCTCTTCATTTTTTTCTAAAACACCTGCAAAAGAAACTCCTGAATCAAACCAGACATCAAGAATATCTTTTTCTTTTTCAAATTCTGAGCCTCCACACTTGGGACAAGTTGTTCCTTCAGGAAGAAGTTCTTCAGGACTTTTCACAAACCAAGGATCACATCCTTCTTTTTCAAAAATTTTGATAACCCTTTCATAATATTTAAAATCTCTTAAAATCTCTCCACATTTTTTACACTTAAAGACTGTTATAGGGACTCCCCATACTCTCTGACGGGATATACACCAATCCGGTCTTTTCTCAAGCATGGAATAAAGACGGGCTTTTCCCCAAGAAGGAATAAAAGTTACTTCCTCAAGACTTTTCAAAGCCTTATCTCTTAATCCTTTAGCAGACATAGAAATAAACCACTGATCTTCTGCTCTGAAAATTACAGGCTTTTTACACCTCCAGCAGTGGGGATAGCTGTGTTCAACTGTGGTATGATAAAAAAGATTTCCCTTTTTTTTAAGAACCTCCAAAATAATTTCATTTGCTTTATAAATATTTAATCCTCCAATTAGGGGAACATCAGGATAAAATCTTCCTTCCTGATCTACAGGAACATAAACTTCAAGATTGTATTTTAAACCAACTTGATAGTCTTCTTCTCCATGACCAGGTGCTATATGAACAATACCTGTTCCTGTTTCTAAAGTTACAAAATCTGCCAGAATAATTAAACTTTCTTTTTCATAAAAGGGATGATGAGCCCTCTTACCTTCAAGAGTTCGGGGATCAACTTTAGTAATTATTTTTGGAAGTTCTCTATTCAGCTCAGCACATAAAGCTGAAACTCTTCCCTCTGCCACAATATAAAGTTCTTCATCCCATTCAATTATGAGGTAATCAAATTCTAAATTAAAGGCTAAAGCAAGATTGGCAGGTAATGTCCAAGGGGTGGTTGTCCAGATAAGGATAGAAATGGGTTTTGAAATTTTTATATTAAGAGAGTTTTCTAAAAATTTTTTGGTTTCTTCAGTTAAGGGAAATTTAACATATATAGAGGGCGATTTGCGGGATTCATATTCAACTTCTGCTTCAGCAAGAGCAGTTACACAATTAGGACACCAGAAAACAGGCTTTTTTCTCTGATAAACCTGTCCACTTTCTAAAAACCTTAAGAACTCTCTTGCAATGATAGCTTCATAGGCAAAATCCATAGTAAGGTAAGGATTTTCCCATTTGGCAAATACTCCAAGACGTTTAAATTCCTCTCTCTGAATATTTATATATTTTTCTGCGTATTTTCTGCAGGCATCTCTTATAACAAGAGGAGGAAGCTCTCCCCTTTTTACATTTAATTCCTGTTCCACTTTAAGTTCTATAGGCAGTCCATGACAATCCCAACCTGGAATAAAAGGGACTTTGTATCCTAACATAGATTTGCTTTTAACAATGATATCCTTAAGAATCTTATTTAAAGCTGTACCCAAATGAATGTGCCCATTGGCATAGGGTGGACCATCATGTAAAACATATAAAGGGGCGTTTTCTCTTTTTTTAAGTATTTTTTCATATATTTTTTCTCTTTCCCAAAATTCTAAAAATTGAGGCTCTCTTTCTACTAAATTAGCTTTCATAGGAAATTCAGTCTTAGGCAGATTCAATGTAACTTTCCAATCCATTAAAACTCTTCCCTCCTCTTAAAAATTAATTAGATTTTTAATTTTATCACAACTTATTAAAAGATGTACTTTTAGATTGTTAAAAAGATTCTTGAATTGATAAAAAGGTACACAAATTTTAATAAATTTAATTTCTTTACAACCAATATGGAATCAAATTCTTAAATCCAAGTATTTATCTAATTATATTTGGGCACATCAAGAAACTATAAAAATAGAAGAGGAGAAGATTAAATTTAAGTTCTTATCTAATTACCTCTGGACAACATTCACCTACACAATAAAATTTACTATTCCACTGTTTACATTTACGGCACCATTTTCCTTTTGCTTTCATTATACTGTATATATTTTCTACGCATTTGTCACAATCTTTACCTATGCAACTCCTCCCAATTTGGTTATCTATTCCGGCTTCCTCCTATTTACAATCCAATTTTTGACCAGGTGTCAACTGCGGTTTAGCCAATACATTCCCAAATAAAAAGAAATTTATACTTTTTTTCATCTTTACCTCCCTATTTTCAGTATTTTTAAAATCCCTAATGGTATAATTTAAAATTCTTTTTTCTCCCCTCTATTTGATGTTCCTTGCATTTTATTAACTTTACATTTTATTTATTTTCAATCTATTTTTGGTTCATATTTAAAAATATAAACCCTCTCCTTTCTCAAGTTTTCCAATTTCCTGTGAATATTCTGTCTATCTATACCCTTAGGTTTCAAGGTTCCGTCTATCTTAGTTATAACCCACTCAATAGGAACATAATTAAGCACATCTCTAAATCATATACTTCAGGATCTTTGTATAATGGAATTTGCCAAGTAAATTCCCTATAAATAGCAGGAACTTGGGGGCATTGTGATAAGGATAAGAACCAAATAGCCGACCAAAAAATAATTATTGGCCTCTGAACAATTAGGATATGAAAGATTCCATTTAAATGTTATTGCTTCTCCTAATTTCTATTGTTTCTCCCTTATTTCATTTAAGTTTCTTAAGCTAAGAAAGTTGTTTAGATTTTTTTTAATTCATTATTACTTTCATTAGCTTCTGTTATTATTTGAATTGAAGTCAGCCTTTACGCTCACATCTAAAAGAATTAAAACAATTTCCTTCTATACATAAAGGTGGGTATATTTTCATGTCTGTACAATAAATTACTGGGAAGCAACTGTTTAAGGAACGATTTGGATCAATTTGTTGTAAAGTATACTCTTTAACTTTACCATCCGTAGTCTTTACTTGCACTTTAGAAAGGGAAAATTGTGTAGCATTAATGGCACCACTTGTAGTATTTAAGAGAGTAAAATATATTATTCAATTTTAAGATCAGGTAGGGGAGGTGAAAATGGTTTCCCCTCGGGAACTTTTCGAAATGACGGAACAGGCTGAACAGACTATATACCCGTTTGAACAAATAATTGAGATCCTTCAATTTTGCTTAAATCTTTACCATCCTTAAAAATTAGGTTACTCTGAAATAAAAA
>PNIK01000067.1 GCA_002877985.1 Thermodesulfobacterium geofontis
CTCTACTAAAATTCCTCTTTTCTCAAGCAAGACCTTAATGTAGTTAAACCCAAACTATCTTGTAGCCTTTAGCGGTAGCATACTCAGTAAGTCTTTGAGCTTGCCTTTCTAAGTTTTCACTTTTCCTATCACTCACTCTGGCATAGATCATACACCTGACTTCTTCCCTTTCCTTCTTAGTTTCCTCTTCCACAATGATCGTCCCCGTTGGCATCTGATAACCTTTAATCAATCCCTGCTTAAACCATCTCCATGCAGTTTTGTAGCTAACTCCTTTCTTCTTAGCCCAATCACTTAGCTTCATAAGAAATAATTTAGCATATATAAACATATTTGCCAAGAAATTTTGGGACTAATCACAAAGACCTTTTCGGGATTTTCTATAAGTATTTCTAAAATTTTATATTCTGTAGGAGTAAGATTTAAGGGCTTGTCCTCCAAAAATATAGTCTTTTTTTCTTTGTCAAGAAAAAGAGGTCCAACTTTTTGTTGAGGCATAGATGATAAATCCTTTTTTAGTAGTTTTTTTACTCTAAGCACAAGTTCCCTTACACTAAAGGGCTTTACTACATAATCATCAGCTCCTAATTCTAAACCCAATACCCTGTCTAATTCTGCTCCTCTTGCTGAAACTATAACCACAGGTATACGTTTAAATTTAAAAGAGGATTTAAGATACTTTAATAAATCTATTCCATCTCCATCTGGAAGAATAAGATCAAGAACTATTAAATCTATCTCTGGTGTATGTGTTTAAAATGAATAAGCTTCTGTAAGAGATTTTACTATATAAGTTTTAAATCCTTGAGATAAAAGCGCATCTGAAATTAAATCTGCTATCTCTTTATTATCTTCCACTATTAATATCCTTTCCGTTAAATTAAAAATTATAATCTAAGCCTTTAAAATTTTTAACCAAAAATTAAAAATCCTTTAACAAAATTTTAACAAAAGCTAAATAAATTTTAATACAAAAATAAGAAGGAGGTGAGAACAGGTGCTTCTTTTGCACTCATCCCATTGATAAACCTAATGCTAAAGAAGTAGTAAAATTCTTCAAGTGGGCTTTTGAAAAGGGAGATGAGATAGCAAAAAAACTTTATTATATTCCTCTGCCTAATAATTTGGTAAAATTATTTATAAATATTGGAATGTTCACTTAAAATTTTAAAAACTGTAAGGGGGTAAGGTTATGAGAAAGTTAAAGGTAATTTTTAAAAAATTTCTTCTATCCTTAGGAATGTGCACTTCCCTTGTTTTGACTCCTCATTATAGTTTTTCCTCTGATTCTTCTGTTGATACTCTTATAAAAGTGCTTGTTAAAAAAGGAATTTTAACAGAAGATGAGGCAAAGGAAATTAAAAAAGAGGTTGAAGCAGAAACTAAAAAGCAAAAAGAAGAAGTAATTACCGCAACTGTAGAAAAAATTAAAAAAGATATTAGTTCTTTTCTACCTTCTCCATTGAGGGGATTAAGTGTAGGAACTTTAACCTATATTGATTATTCCAATGGTTATTTACCAAATAGAAACCAAGACAAAAAAGGTTTTAGTTATTTTTCTCTTACCAGAGGCTATATTAATATAAAAAAAGATATTACCCCTTGGCTCTCTTTTAGAATTACTCCAGACATAAAAGCAGGAAATGTTGATACAAATGATCTTAGATTAAAATATGCTTATGCCCTATTTCAATTCCCAAATTTAGGTTTTTTAACAGATATAATTTCTGAATTTGGTTTGGGGCATTTTCCTTGGTTAGATTTTGAAGAAACTATAAATCCTTATCGTATGCAAGGATATATGCCTCGAGAGTTTGTAGGAACCTTTAATTCGGCAGATAGAGGTTTTTCTATAGCAGGAAATTTGGGAGGAAATTTGGAAGAAAGTTATGTTAAAAAACTAACTTATCATTATCCTACCTGGAAAAATTATATAGGAAAACATGGTTCCTGGTGGCTCTCTTATATGAATGGAGTAGGCTATGAAAATGCTGAAACAAATATAGGTAAAGCTATAGAAGGAAGATTAACTTTAAGACCTTTTCCTTATTCCACAAAAGGTCTTCTTCCATTGGCAGGGCTTCAATTCAGTTATTTTTTTATTTCTGGAACAGGGGGTTTAAAAGCAGATAATAATTATTTTAGATCATCCAAATATCCAAGATATGATGTACATTTGGGAATGCTTTCCTATCAACATCCTTGGTTTGTAATTACTTTACAGTATAGTCAAGCTTATGGCAACCATAAGGGAACCTGGGTGGTTACTCCCTGGGATAATAGGAATGAAAGAAAGGTTTTAAAAAATGAACTCTGGTCTGTCTTTGCTGATGTGGTTTTGCCTGTTTTTAATGAAAAATTGCACCTTTTTGTCAGATATGACTGGATCGATCCTAATAGCAATGTTGATAGATTCTGCGGAGATAGTGCTTGTAGCACTTTAATTCCTAAAACTGATGATACAGGTAAACACTATATGATTGGATTTGCCTATTATCTTCATGAAAATAATATTCTTATGCTTAACTTTGAGTGGATGAATTATGATAAATACTATCGTTTGGGAACTACAGACCAATTTCATAAAATGGGAGTTTACGATCCTTCAGGGAAGGATCATTTAAAAGATACATTTAGAGTGCAAACTGTTCTACAAATAAGCTTTTAGTGCCTACCTTCATGAGTGCCTACCTTGATGCTACGCCTCTTTAAAATAAAGGGGGTTTTCCCCTTTATTTTTATTCGTATCTTTTAAGTCTTAAAAGCTCTTCAAAGATTTTTCTTAATTCTATGAATTTTTCGTGAGAACCGCCTTTGTCTGGATGAAGTTTCTTGGCTTCTCTTCTAAAAATTCTTAACAATTCTTTCCTTCCCATTCTTTTTAATTCATCCTCAGGGATACCAAGAATTTTAAAAGCTTTAAAATAGATTTCTCTCACTTTAATATAAAATTCTCTTGGTTTTGGAAAAAAGGGAACTGAATCAAAATACAACCACACATATCTGCAAAAATAATTTTCATGGAGTTCTTCTGAACTCATTCCCATTCTGAAAGTTTCGTCTTTAAGAATTCCACAAAAATTATTTATAAAAATTCTATCTATATCTTCCTGAGATGCTCTTGAAGATATATAGGAAAGTTCAAAAATTGCCAAAAGATATCTTATTTTTTCTCTGTGTTTCAGTCTATCCTATAAATCCCAAAAATAATTTTCAAGTTCATCTCTTGATTTTTCGCAAAGTTCACTTAAAAAGGGATAGGGAATATCTATAAATTTTTCTGGGTTTGAAATTCCAAATTTAAGGACAAGTCTTCTTTTTATATCAAAGGGATGGATTTCCTTTAAGGAGAATTTTTTACGAACCTTTTTAAGGCTTTGAGGGCGAGTAAATTGATTTATTATCCTTTGTGCCTCTGGATTTAGAAACCTGAAAAAAAGCTTCTCAAGTTCCCACTGATCAACTTTATAACCGAGTTTTTCAAGCTTATCTTCTAAATCGATAGAAAAGGCAACCTCACTATAATAGGTAATATAATCCTCTGGAGTAGGACCAAGGTTTAAAATAGTTTTACTTTTCCAGTAAGGTGCCTCATAATAAGATTCTTTTAAAGAATATTCATAATGCCCCGCAACAGGTCTTCTCGCTACGTACATATTTTTATTTTAAAACTATTTTAAAAATTTAAAATGTTCCACGTGGAACAAATTAAATTAAGTTATAGGTTTCTTTTAAAATTATTTTTAAGGTTTCCAGAGATTTCTCTGTAAGCTGAGAAAGAGGAAGTCTTACTTCTGGAGTCTCAATTTTCCCCATGAGCCAAAGAGCTGTTTTTGCAGGAATAGGATTTGTTTCAACAAACATGGCTTTATAAAGATTGTAAAGTTTTAGATTTAATTCCTGAGCTTTTGTTACCTCTCCATTTAAAGCTAATTCCATAAGCTGAGCCATTTCCCTTGGCATAACATTTGCTGCAACTGAGATAACTCCCTTTCCACCAAGCATAACTGTTGCATAAGCTGTAAAATCATCCCCTGAAAGAATGGTAAAATCTTTGGGGCACTTCAAAAGAAGTTCTGAAACCTGCTTTATGTCTCCACAGGCTTCTTTTATAGCTATTATATTTTCAATTTGAGCAAGTTTAGCAGTAGTTTCAGGAAGCAAATTTACTCCTGTTCTTCCAGGAACATTATATAAAATAATGGGGATTTTTGTATTTTTAGCAATGTAGCTATAATGTTCATAAAGTCCGTTTTGAGTTGGTTTATTATAGTAGGGAGTTACTATTAGAGCTGCATCAAAACCCATTTCTTCTGCAAGTTTTGTATATTCAAAAACTTTTTTGGTATTATTAGTTCCTGTTCCCACAATTAGAGGGACCTTTCCTTTTGCTTCTTCTAATGCTATTTCCATTATTCTTTTTCTTTCTTCAAGATCAATAGCTGGTGCTTCTCCTGTTGTTCCAAGAATAAGTATTCCATGAGTCCCAGCTTCTAAATGCCATCTTATAAGATTTCTTAAAGAATTTTCATCTACTTTTCCATCTTTAAAAGGAGTTATAAGAGCTACTATTGATCCCTGCAGTTTCATTTTTATCTCCCTCCTTCTTTTATATTATCGCATCTTCTTTTATTTTCCCCTCACATATAAATCTGGTATCTCCCTCCAAATATATTTTATTGGTTTTGTTTTCAATGTAAACAGTTAAAAGCTCTTCCCCTTTTGTTAAAACATCAACCTTTTCTCCCATTAATCCTAATTTATTAGCAATATATGCGCTCGCACCTGCTCCTGTTCCGCAAGCAAGAGTTTCTGCTTCAACTCCTCTTTCATAAGTTCTTATTTTTAAATATTTTTTATTTTCCTCTTCCACCACCTCCACAAAGTTTACATTTGTTCCAGCTGGTTTAAACATTTCATGATACCTTATTTTAGGGCCTATTTTTTCAACAGGTGCTGAATTAATATCTTCCCAAAAAATAACCACATGAGGAACTCCAGTATTAACAAAATGAGCTAAAAACCAATCATAATCAGTCCTAATAACAAAATTTAGTTTTAAATCCTTAGGAGAAGTAAGTGCAACTTTAACACGTTTTTCTTTAACTTCAGCATAAATCAAACCCGCTTTGGTTTCAAAATAGAAAGGACTTTTAAATAAACCTAATTCCTCTACCAGTCTTGCTACACACCTTGCACCATTTCCGCACATTTCAGCTTCACTTCCGTCAGAATTAAAAAAATGCCAGGAAAAGGATGCCTCTGAATTTTTTGGTTTTTCTAGGAAAATAAGACCATCTGCTGAAATGGAAAATTTAGATCTGCAAAATTTTTGAGCTAAAAACCTCTTTTCATCTATATTAAATTGATTTTCAAAGTTTAAAATTACTATAAAATCATTCCCGGAGGCTGAAAGTTTATAAAATGTTTGATTATTTATTTTTTTAAATAGAAAATCTGAGATTTCTTTCATTAATTTTGATTTTAACAAAGCTTTAATTTTTTTCAAACATTTGATAAAATGAACTTTCAAAATGCAAAGAATTTTAAAAATTCTCTATTTAAATAAAATTAGATATCTTCTTTGTGGTGGTTTAGCAGTAAATTTATATGGAATCCCCAGAACAACAGTTGATCTTGATTTGATTATTGACCTATCTCATGAAAATTTAAAAAATTTTATTCTCACTATGAAAAAAGCTGGATTAACTTTAAAACAACCAGTAGAAGATGAAAAACTTCTTGATCCAATTTTTAGAAAATTCCTTATAAAAGAAAAAGAAATAAAGGTTTTAACTTATATAAATTTGAATAATCCACTTGAAATTGTGGATTTTTTTATAGAGCTGCCTATAAATTTTGAAGAAGCTTTTAAAAGGAAAAAAACTTTAAAAATTGAAGACTATGAAATATATCTTGTAGATATTGAAACCTTGATTAAAATGAAAGAAAAAAGTAAACGCCCTCTTGATATCAGTGATGTTGAAAACCTCCGAAAGATACAAAAAATTAAAAACTTTAATGAAAATTGATATCCCCTTAGAAAAAATTAAGGAGTATATGAAGCTTTCTCCAGAGGATAAACTTAAATTTCTTGAAGAAATAAACTTGCTAAATTATTTAGCTTATACCGAAATGCGAAAAAGAGCAGATTCTAATTCTTCGAAAGAAGAAAATTCATAAAACCCTGCTTTTCCTATTTTATACAAAAGAACCATAGTAAGTTTTCCCTTCCATACCTTCTTGTCTTTCCTAATATGAGAAATCAATTTTTTTAAACTTAATTTTTCTGAAAGATGAGAAATTTTATGAGGCATCTCTAATGAGCTAAGAAGTTTTTCTAAAGGTTCAGATACCTTTTTTTCTGCAAATCCCAAAACTTCAGAAAGTTTTGCTTCAACAACCATACCTACAGAAACTGCAAGCCCATGAGGAATAGAATAATTTAATTCTGTCTCTATAGCATGCCCTATGGTATGTCCAAAATTTAAAATTCTTCTTAATCCTTTTTCTTTTTCATCTTTTGAAACAACATATGCTTTAGCTGAACAGCTTTCATAAATTATATATTTCACATCCTCAAGCTCAAGTTTATAAATCTCTTTACCCCTTTTTTTAAGAAAATCAAAAAGCCTTTTCTTTAAAATGCACCCGTATTTGATAACCTCTGCAAGACCGTTTTTTACTTCTCTTTCAGGAAGGGTTTTTAAAACTAAAGGATCAATATATACCCTTGCTGGTTGATAAAAGGTCCCTATTAAATTTTTACCTTCAGGAAGATCAACACCTGTTTTTCCGCCAACTGAAGAATCAACCTGAGAAAGTAAAGTAGTTGGAATCTGTACATAGGGGATGCCTCTCAAATATATACTTGCAAGAAATCCAGCTATATCACCTACTACTCCTCCTCCAAGAGCAACTATTATATCCTTTCTGTCAAAATTTTTTTGGATAAGACTTCTTGCAAGAAAAATAACTGTATCTATATTTTTTGAAGTTTCTCCAGCAGGAAAGGAAAAAACTTCTGCTTTTATCTTAGCCTTTTGAAAAGATTTTAAAAGCCTTTCTGCATAAAGCTTAGCAACGATGCTATCTGTAATAATAGCTATTTTACCAAAATTGAAGTTTTCCTTTAAATCCTTAGGAATTTCTTCAAAGATATTTTCTTTTATTAGGATTTCATAAGAGGGTTTTGTTTTGACTTTAAGAATTTTCATTTCAGAGCTTTGAGAAATTTTTAATTTCCCTTGGTGCGGATTTTCCCTTTTCTTCAATAATTTTTACTATGGCACTTCCTATAATAATTGCATCTGCATAAGGAGATAACATATTAATATGTTCCTTCTTCGATACACCAAATCCCACAGCAACAGGAACTGGAGAGAGTTTTTTTACAAGTTGAAGACGAGTTATAACATCTTCAGGAAGTTTATCCCTTTCTCCTGTTACTCCTGTCAAGGAGACATAGTAAAGGAATCCTGAAGAGACCTTAGCAATTTTTTTTATTCTTTCTTCAGAAGAGGTTGGAGCTGTTAAAAATATGGTTGCAAGACCCTTACCTCTATTTGCTTTTAACCAGGGGGTTGCTTCTTCTATTGGAAGGTCTGCAATAATAAAGCCTGAAAGTCCTGAATCAAGAGCATTTTTAACTGTTTTTTCAAGCCCAAAACGGTAGATAATGTTATAATAAGTCATACAAACAAGAGGGACAGGATATTCTTTTTGGTTAAGTTTTTCTACAAACTCAAAAAATTCTTCAAAAGTAGGATTATTTTTTAAAGCTCTTACTACTGCTTTTTGAATAGTTGGTCCATCTGCTACAGGATCAGAAAAGGGAAATCCAAGCTCTATGCAAGCTGGCTCTATTTCAGCAAGTTCCCAAAGTATAGCTTCAGTAACTTCTAAATCTGGATCCCAGCAAGTTATATAAGGGATAAGAGGGCTCTTTCCTTTTCTTTTCTTTTCTTTTATTAAACTTTCTATCAGCCTTGCACCTCTTTTCATGACCTTTATTTAGCTTTTTTTTCCAAATATTCCTTAACAGCCATCACATCTTTATCACCTCTTCCAGAAAGATTAACAACTACTATGCTCCCTTTGGGAATATTTTTGGCAATTTTTATCAAGTAGGCTATAGCATGAGCTGGTTCAAGTGCAGGGATTATTCCTTCTGTTTCAGAAAGAATTTGAAAACCCTCTAAGGCTTCTTCATCTGTTACAGAAACATATTCTGCTCTTTTTGTTTCTTTAAAATAGGAATGCTCTGGTCCTACACCTGGATAATCAAGTCCAGGGGCAATGGAATGAGCCCCCTTTATTTGTCCAACTTTATCCTGTAAGAGATAGGTTAACATACCATGCAAAACCCCAGGCTCTCCAACAGATAGTGTTGCTGAGTGGTAATCTGTTTCCAGTCCATGTCCTGCTGCTTCAACTCCTATAAATTTTATTTCTTTATTTTTAGAAAAAGGATAAAAAATTCCCATGGCATTTGAACCACCGCCTACACAGGCCATAATTATATCAGGAAGCCTTCTTTCTTTTTTGAGAATCTGCTTTTTGGTTTCCTCTCCAATAATGCTTTGAAAATCTCTTACTATCATTGGATAAGGATGGGGACCAACGACTGAGCCTATTACATAAAGAGTATTTCTCACATTGGTGACCCAATCCCTTAAAGCTTCATTTATAGCATCTTTTAAAGTCTGAGTTCCAGAATAAACAGGAACAACTTCTGCTCCAAGAAGTTTCATACGAAATACATTTAAAGCCTGTCTTTCTGTATCCTTTGCTCCCATATAGACCACACATTGCATATTAAGCAGTGCACAAGCTGTAGCAGTTGCAACTCCATGCTGTCCTGCTCCTGTTTCAGCAATAATTCGCTCTTTTCCCATTTTTTTAGCAAGAAGAACTTGCCCAATAGTATTATTGAGTTTATGAGCACCTGTATGTAAAAGATCTTCTCTTTTTAAATAAACCTTTATGTGCCCACCTAAGTATCTGGAAAAATTTTCGGCATAATAAAGTGGAGTTGGTCTTCCTGCATATTCATGAAGCAAAGCTTTCCACTCTTCCCAAAAAGATTTGTCTTTTTTTATTTGAAAATAAGCCCTTTCTAATTCATATAAAGCTGGAATAAGGGTTTCTGGAACAAAGCGCCCTCCAAATTTACCAAAATATCCCTTTTTGTTAGGAAGTTTCATAATATTTTTCAATATAAAACTATTTCTAATTTAAGCAAGCTTTCCCTCTTAATGACTTTTTTAAATTTTCCGAAAAATTAAAAAAACTTTTAAATTAATAGCTTTATGATAGAGTTTAAAGCATGAGAGTAGCTATTCATATAACTCACGAAGCTCTGTATAAGGTTGGAGGAATAGGAGAAGTAATTAATCAACTTTGTACTTCATCTCCTTACCTTTCCTTTTTTGATAAAACTCTTTTATATGGTCCTATCTTTGAATACATAGGCTCCCCAAGTACAAGACTTGGAAAAGATGGAACTGTTTTTTATTCAAGCAAAGATCTTTATGACACTAAAAATTTTAGCCAACTTTTTAAACACCTTCTTGAAAAATACAATATTGATATAGTCTATGGAGAAAGAAAAATTGTTAACGAATTAAATCCCCAAAAAACATCTGTTGTGGAGGTT
Source organism: Thermodesulfobacterium geofontis (assembly GCA_002877985.1). Classification (GTDB taxonomy): domain Bacteria; phylum Desulfobacterota; class Thermodesulfobacteria; order Thermodesulfobacteriales; family Thermodesulfobacteriaceae; genus Thermodesulfobacterium; species Thermodesulfobacterium geofontis_A. Next base: position 9,659 of record PNIK01000067.1, read on the forward strand.
CTGTTAATTGATATAACTCATATGAATAAAGAGATTATAAATTTTTTTAAATATCTATTTTGGGAAAATTTCGGGCTTCCCTCAGATAAATATGAACAGGATTGGGATTATGAACAATACTTTAGAATAGGAATTCCGTACCTTGAATTAATTTCTCTTTTATATCCCTCTGCAGAAGAAATTTTTCATTTTGCTCATGAATATATGGGCATTCCCTCTCTGTTGAGCTTAGAATTAAATCCGGGATTTAAATCTAAGAAACACAAAAGAATCTTTTATGCTCATGAGGTTGCGCCTGTTAGAAGAATTGTAGAAAATTTAGGGGGCGCGGATATAAGTTTTTACAATATTCTTGAATTTGGCAAAAAAGAAGGGCTTTCTTTAGAAAGTATTTTTGGTTCTCAGGATGATTGGTATCGCACTCCCCTTGTAAAACTTGCTAAGAGGTTTGATAAAATTTTTGCAGTTGGAGATTGGGTGGTAGAGGAATACAAATTTTTGTGTCCTGATGTTTCCCCAGAAAAAATAGTTACTGTTTATAATGCTACCTCTTCAGATCATTATAGCTTAGAAGATAAACTAAAATCACAGGAAAAAATTAAACGTAGCATTAAAAATAAATTTGGTTTTTCTGAAATAGATATTTTTATTACTCATGTTTGTAGATTAGTTAAAAGCAAAGGCATCTGGCGTGATTTTATTCTCTTATCCTATTTAGATAATCTTTTTGAAAAAAATGGTTTACGAGGGATTTACATTCTCCTTTCCTCTTTAATAGCAACTGGAAGACCTCCTCAGGAAGTGGAAAAAATGATAAAAGAATACCATTGGCCCTTTGAACATAAAGTTGGCTGGCCTGATTTAATAGGCTACGAAATAGAAATATATAGATATGTAAAAACTTTTAATGCAAAGTCAAAAAATATAAAGGCTCTTTTTATTAATCAATTTGGATTTTCCAAAAGAAAATGTCCTACTCTATTTACTGAAGATATTGATACTCGTGACTTAAGAGTAGGATCTGATATAGAACTGGGTATGTCCATTTATGAACCTTTTGGTATTGCTCATATAGAAACCCTACCTTTCGGAGGATTTTCTATTCCCTCAACTTCTTGCGGAGTATCCTTTTTCTTAGAAAATATCTTTGAAAATACCTTTAAACCCTATTTTATCTTAGATTTTATTTCAACTGGGAAAAATTTTTCCTTAGATTCCATTAAAAATTTAACTGAAGAAAAGAGATATGCTTTAGAAGAATATTACATAGCCAATAATATATCTAAAATATTTGAAAGAATACCAAAAACTATCAAAGATAAAGAAAGATTTTTAAACGAAATTTCAAAAGTAGGACATAAACTTAATTGGGATTATGTAATTAAAACCTATTTTATCCCTCAACTTGAAAGTTTATCTCAAGAATAACTATCAAGGTGTTAGGTATTCAACAGGGCTATATTTTTCTTCCCATTTTTTGTAAAATTCTTGGTGTATTTTTTTAATAGCATCTTCATATGCTTGATGAGAAATTTTAGCTCCTTTTATTCCACCCCTAAGACTTATTTCAGAAATGTAAGGTCCCTCATTTCCTATATAAATAAGATCCAAATGAGCATAGGGAAAACCTCCCCTTTCCATAACCTTTTTACAAAATTTTATTTCTTTTTCACTTAATTCATAAGAATTTGCCTTTCCTCCTAAAAATAAATTTTTTCTAAAGTTATAGGGATTTGTCCTTTCATAAGCTTCTATGTAATACTTTCCAAGAATAATAACTCTTATATCTCTTATATTTTCAAAAAAAGGCTGTAATACAAAAGGAAAAGGTAAAACAGGACTTCCTGCTACATTAAAAATTTCTTCCAAAGAATTCCAAAGTCTTACACCCAATCCACAATTGGCTCTATCATCCTTAGTAACAAATTTTTGAAAACCCTTCCCCATTTTAGATAATTCTGAAATAGCTGAAATTAAAGTATTTTTGTCGCGAATAACAAAAGTATGGGGAAGAACAAAATTTTTTAAAACTTCTGCCTGTAAAGTTTTGGAAGAACTTAATACCTGAGAAAGAAAGGAAGGAAAAGCTTCCACTTTCCTATTTATTAAATCTATTATTAAGCCTATTTCTTCTCTTTTTAAAGGTAATCTTATACCAATAAGATCCCCTTCTTTTAAATCCTGAAAATATTTTTTAAATGCCTGATAGCTAAGAATTATATAATGGGGACGCAATTTTAATTATGTTTAGTATTTTTTCCTAAGTTTAGTAAGGTCAGCATTACAGATCCCGCAGAAAAATTTTACAGGACCAAGAACTTCTACTTCTTCTTCTATAGGTTCTAAAGTTCCATCTGGATTTTGTATATAAGAAATAAACAAAGTTGCATTTTCTATAATTTCATAAAATTCTTCACTATTATTACAATAGGGACATACTATTTTTTCTTTATATTCTATACTAAAAGGCTTTCTTATCTTAATTTTATGGGTTCTTATAGAAGGAAGATTTTTTTCTGCCATTTAATACTGCCTCCCAAAAATCCTTATTTTCTTTTTTCTAAGCTCTCTATAATTTTTTTTATCTCATTATACATTTTATCTTTTTCAGAAAAAAAAGAAAGGGCTTTTTTATAATGAAAAAGAGCTGTTTTATAATCGCCCTTTAATTCAAAGTATTTACCAAAATAAAAATGGGCTTCTCCGTCTTTGTTTATTTTAGAACAAATTTTTCCAAAATAAAAATAAAAATAAGGATCGTTTCCTAATATATTTTTTTCTTTCAGTTTATTGAAAATTTCATAAGCTTGAAGGACCTTAGGAGTTTCTGCCAATATTCTTGCTTTAAGATATTGAAGTTTTAGCGAAACTATTTCTTCAAAGGGTTTTTGAAGTTCTAAATAATTATCAACTTTTTCAAGAATAGTTAGGGCATTTTCATAATCTCCTGAATTAAAATATATTTCTGCAAGGTCTAATAAAAAATATGGTCTTGGTGGAAGTTCCTTTAAAGCCTCTTCTAATTCAATGATTGCATCCTTAAAAAATCTTTGTTGTGCTAATGAAAGGGCTAAAGAGTATCTGATCCAGGGATCTTCTTTTGTCTTTAGTTCTTCTCTATATTTTAATATCAAATCGGCAGAATTCTTAGAAAATATGTTTGCTTTAATAGTTAGTCTTTTAAAATAATAGGGATCTGTACTTATAAGGGAACCTGAAGACTTATTAGGATCATATTTACTAGCTAAGTTAATTAAATAACTTACTCTTTCCTGAGGTAAGGGATGTGTTAGAAGATATCTATAACTGAGTTGTATGGCAAAATCACTTTTACGGGATAATTTTTCCATCACACTTACCATTCCCCAAGGACTGTAACCTGCTTTAATTAGAATTTCAAATCCTGTTCTATCTGCTTCTTCTTCATCTGCTCTGCTATAAGATAATAATTTTGTTTCTGCAAAAGCTGAAGAGGCAATACCTACAGTTTCTCCTGCCTTCCCTCCACCCAAAAGAATTGCAGCAAGGGTTGCTGCAGTAATTGCAACTTGCATTTTTTTAATTGATTCTATTCTTCTTGCTATGTGTCTACAAAGGTTATGTGCCATTTCATGCGCCATTATTCCAGCAAGTTCTTCCTCTGAGTCTATATCTTCAAAAATTCCAGAATTAATAAAAATGTATCCTCCTGGAACAGAAAAAGCGTTAAAAGTTTCATCTTTTATAAGATAAAATTTAAAATTAAAAGGAGAAAAACTTAACCCCTTTTCTGTAAGTTCTTTTCCTATACTATTTATATAAGCTACTAATTCTATATCTTGAATGAATTCCACCTTTGAAGAAAGTTCTTGAAGAATTTGTTTCCCGATTTCTTCCTCTTCAGAAAGACTTATTAAAGCGTAGCCTATTTGTTGAGTTAAAAAAGAAAAAATGAAAAAATAAAAAAAGATTTTAAATAATATTTTTTTCAATTTAGATATTTTTAATAATATTTTTAGCTTTTGGCGGAAGCGTGTGGGAATTGAACCCACCCACCCCTTTATTTTGGGGTGCACCGGGTTTGAAGCCCGGGAGGGACACCAGCCCCCTTACGCTTCCTTTATTACACAAAAGGGGCTATTGGGATACCTGTGGCACCCGGAGAGCCTGGCTACCGTTGCTCCCTTTCGGGCCTGGCGGGGTTCACCAGGATCCGTCGCACAGGTCCCAATAGCCTTAAATATAAATATAATACCCTTTTGACAATTTTCAAAAATTTTCCTCACCAATAAGAACTTAAAAGAATTTCTTCAATTTCCTCTACCCTTATATTAATACCACGGATACAAAAATTATCATTTTCAAAAAGTGAAATAAGTACCCCTCTTAAATGATAAACTTCAAAAGTAAAGAAAAAACGGCTCTCTAAAGATAAAATTTCACAAAGAAGCGCTCTTATAAATCCACCATGTGTAAAAATAGCATATAATCCATTCTCCAGTATTTTTAAAGCCTCCCAAAATTTTTTTGCTCTTTTTCTTAAATCTCTTATGGATTCTCCCTCTGGAGGAGAAAGGGTATCATCCTTAAATCTTTCCCAGTAAAGTTTTTCTTTATAAACCTCTTCTCTTGATCTTCCTGTCCAAACTCCATAATTAATTTCTTTAAGCTCCTCTTTTATCATGAGCGGAATTTTCTTTTTCTCTGAAAGAACTTTTGCAAGAAAATAAGCCCTTTTAAGAGGACTTGAAAAGATAACTTTTATAGGATATTGAGAAAGTTTATCTACCACCTCTAAGGATTTTAGTTCCCCTTCTTTAGAAAGAGGAATATCAAGTTGTCCGTAAAATACCTTTCTATATTCTTCAACAATTGGACCGTGCCTTAAAAAGATGAAGTCTTTCATAACATGAAATAATTAATCCGAAACAAGAAAAAAACAAGAAGAGACTCCTATAAGGAGCCCCTTCTTTAAATTTTAAAATTTAATAAGTAATTCTTTCTTCTGTAATTCTGTAAGAAAAGATTTTGTATGCCCAGAAGGTATAGGCAAGAACAATTGGGACAAAAATAACTGCAACAATTGTCATTATTTTTAAAGTCAAAGGACTTGAAGAACTATTTACTATAGTTAAACTATAGGCTGGATCAATAGATGAGGGAAGGATATTGGGAAAGAGTCCTGCCATTCCCCAGGCTGTAAAAAATACTATGGTTAAAGCTGACATTATCCAAGCTTTGAGATAGTCTTTCCTGTGAATAAAAACGGGAACTAAAAAATAAAACACTACCACAAGAAGAGGAAAAACTAAAAGGATGGGAGCTTTCATATAATTTTGCCAAATATTAGTAATCACAAAGGAAGCCACCCAGAAAATAACCACTAAAATTAAACTAATTACCCACAGCTTTTTAGCTAAATTTGAAGCTCTTTCACTTAAGAGATCCTCTGTTTTAAAAGCTATCCAGAGAGCACCATGGGTTGCAAAACAGAAAAGAAATAAAAGTCCCCCGAGAATTCCGTAAAAATTCAAAAGCCCAATTAAATTTGTATGTAATATTCCTTTTTCATCAATGGGAATTCCTTTAAAAATGTTAGCAAAAGCAACACCTAAAAGTATAGGAGGAAGAAAACTCCCGATAAAAAAGAATACATCCCAGAATCTTTGCCAGGCTGTACTTTCATGTTTATTTCTATATTCTACTGCTACTCCACGAATAATTAAAGAAAAAAGAAGCAAAAGAAGAGGAGTATAAAGGGCGCTAAACATTACAGCATAAGCTGTGGGAAAGGCTGCA
>PNIK01000035.1 GCA_002877985.1 Thermodesulfobacterium geofontis
CCCTATGGCCTTTTCAAAATCTAATTTTTTAAAAATTATTATCCACCAAGACCGAGAGTTGTTAAGAACTTAGGTATAATAGGATTAGCATAAAGAAGAATTAAAGCAATAACTAATGCATAAATGGTAAGAGATTCAATAAGAGCCAAACCTAAAATCATGGTAACGGTGATTCTACCAGCTACTTCCGGATTTCTTGCAACACCTTCACAGGCTCCACGAATTCCATGTCCCATTCCTATACCACATCCTAAAGCGGCAAAGCCTACTCCAAGTCCAGCAGCAAGTACTATAGCTGAGAAAAATCCAAAACCTGTAACCATTTTGTCAGCATCTTGAGCTAACACAGGATTGGTAAAAATTAAAGTAATTAAAGCAATTAACCCTAAAATAACCCAATTTCTCATAAACCTCCCTCCTTATTAAATTTTTTGTTTATATTTATTTTACCAGAAAGGGTTTACCCCCCTGGTAAAAAAATTAATGATGTTCTTCAACAGCACCAGAAAAATAAGCCATACTCAAAGTTATAAAAATTAGCATTTGTACGAAAGAAACTAAAACACCTAAAACCATTACAGGAAGAGGTGCAAAAAATTTTCCAGCAAGCATTGTTAAAATTCCTAAAAGAATTTCTTTAGAGACTAAATTTCCAAACAAACGAACTGATAAAGAAATGATTCTTCCAATATGGGCAAAAATTTCAGCAGGAGCCATAAGAGGAATTAACCAAGGAATAGGTCCTAAAAAATCTTTAAAATATTTCAATCCCTTGTATCTAAAACCAAGGGCATGATAATAAACAATGGTAATAGAAGTTAAACCAAGAGTTACATTTATATTAGCTGTAGGAGACATAAATCCAGGAATTAATCCTAAAAGATTGCAAAATAAAATGTAAAGTGCAAAAAATACAATTAAAGGATATACATAGGGAACAATATTAGGCCCATGTCCTTCTCCATGAGGTACATTGTCTTTTGTATAATTATAAATTGTTTCTAAAGTAAATTCCCAGAAATTTTGAAAACCCTTAGGTATAAATTCCTTCTTTCTACTTCCAATCAAAGCCAAGATAATTAAAAGCAAACAAACAAAATAGCTATGAACCATATGAGGGGCAAAAATTTTAGCTAAAACTCCATATTTATCAGCATGTTCATAATAAATCCATCCTGAGGGAATCCCGAGTTTTTCTAAAATTAAACACAAAAATAAAATAGGATGTTCCATATCCTCCCTCCTAAACTATTTCTAATTTCTTTAAATAAAAATTTCTTAGAGATATTAAGATTAGCTGAAAGTAAATCAAAGTCAAGCCTAATAAAATAAAAATGGCATTCATTTTCAAAATTTTAATGAAAAAGAAAAGGACTATACCAGTTGCAAACAATCTTAAATAAAATTTGCTCATATAAAGAAAGATCCCTTTTTCAGGAGAAAGTCCCTCTTTAACTAAATTTAAAGTTTTTATACTATCATTTTTTGTGGAACGGAAATTGAGATAGGCAACAAAGGATCCTGAAAGCAAAGAGAGAGTATAGTTTATGTCTTTCCAGATTAGAAGAACAAAAAAGGCACTAATAATAGAAACCAATAAAAAAGAAATTTCTAATTGTTTTAAAAAAGTAGTTAGAGTTATTTTCTTAACCATTTTTATCCTTTGAAAGTTCTTTCATTCTTTTTTTACTATACCAAATAAGATTTCTAATACCTCCAATAGCTCCCAAAATAATAAAAATAGTGGTTATCCAAGGAGAATATTTTCCCTTAAATACTTTTTCATCTATAAGCCACCCTATAATAGCCCCAGCTATAATAGAAGAAACAACAGCAATTCCTATGCTAAGACTTTCAACTAAAACACTAAATAAAAATTTAAATGTATTATCTTTCTTTTTTTCCAATTTAGATGTATTTAACCTGTTTTTTTGCAAAAATCAACCATTAAAATTTGATAAAATAAGCTTTTATATAAGATAATCCTGGAAAATTATATTTAATTTTAATTTTTTTTAATTTTTTCTTTCCTTACTGTTAAAAAATTCCTTAACCTGTTCTACAAAGGCTTCAACTCTCATTTTTGTTCCTAAGGATTTTTGTCCATCACAGGGAACAGTTAGAGTAGGGAATCTTATTCCCTCTTCTTCTTTTATTTTCTTTAAAATAGCTGTCACCACATTTCCTGGCATACAGGCAAAGGGAATTACATTTATTATGCCAGATGCACCATGATATAAATATTCTACAGCTTTACCCACTGAAAGAAGAACCTCTCCTCCTTCAAATTCAGGATGAACATATTTTTTAGTTAAATCCATAAGCTCCTCTACATCCATATCTTCAGCCATATTAAGAATATCTTTTACAAGATTTATAAATTTCTTTTCTTCCCATTTTAAATATTGAGTTTCAATTATGTATCTTAAAACAGTTCTGAACCATCCCAATTTTTTAGCCCACCTTTTTGAGGTATAATTTATGAAATAAATCCATTCAGTGATAGGAGGAAGCCATACCTCAAGACCAAGGTCTTCCAAAAATCTATATAGGTTTTCGTTGGCAAATCTGTTATTTCTTACATAAATTTCTCCTACTACTCCCACTTTTGGTTTTTCTCCATCCTCAACAGCTACATTTTTAAAAGCTTCCTTTATTTCTAAAAGGGTTTCCGTTATATCTCTTTTTTCTTCAATGTTTTTTTCAATCTTTTTAAGAGATTCCCAATAAAGATCCTCTACTTCCTTTTTATTTATAGCATAAGGTCTTGTTTCTCTGAAAAATTTGTCCAAAATATCTACAGCTACAATGCCTTGCCAAGCAATTTTCATAAAAGTTCTTCCTAAAATATCTAAATCTTCATAGAATTTCATATCCTGTTGTAAAGAATAAACAGGCATATTAATACCAAGATCTTTAAGAAGTTTTTTGTGAAATCTATTGTATTGTCCAAATCTACAAGGTCCTCCACTATCAGGCATAAAGAAAATACTTTTTTCGGGATTAAATCCCGGGGGG
>PNIK01000039.1 GCA_002877985.1 Thermodesulfobacterium geofontis
AGGAGGAAGGACAGTTGGAGCAGGAGTTGTTACAAAAATATTAGAATAAAGGAGTTTTTATACTATGGCTAAAAAAGGTGAGGCAAGAATAATTATTCATCTCCAATGTAGCGAATGTAAAAGGATTAATTATACCACTACTAAAAATAGACGTAACACTCCTGATAGATTAGAGTTAAGAAAATATTGTCCTTGGGAGAAAAGGCATACACTTCACCGAGAGGTTAAGAAATAAGGTAGGCCAGTAGCTCAAGTTGGCAGAGCGTCGGACTCCAAATCCGAAGGTTGGGGGTTCAAGTCCCTCCTGGCCTGCCATTTAATTAATTGGAAAAATTATGAAAGTAAAGGAAGTAAAAAATAAGATAGTTAGAGAAAAGGAAGAAAATTTTATATTGAGAAGTGTAAAATTTTTAAAAGAGGTTAAAATAGAAGCCAAAAAAATTACATGGCCACCTAAAAAACAGGTATTTCTTAGTGCTCTTATGATTATGTTTTTTAGTATACTTATAGGAGCTTATTTAGGACTTTTAGATATGATTTACAATGCCTTGATTTCCTTTTTGGTGAGATAGATGAATAAAATCTGGTATTCCATACAGGTTTGGTCTGGTTTAGAGGAAGATATTAAACAAAAGGTGGAGAAATTATTAGAAGAAAAAGGGATGAGAGAGAAAATAGAAAGGATTTTTGTTCCACCTCCTAAAGAAATAGAAATAGTTTTTTCTCCTGAAAAACAGGTTACTCAAAGATTTTATTCTGGCTTCATTTTAGTTTATGGAGAGCTAGATGAGGAAATTATGAATGAAATTAAAAAAATAAAAGGTGTTATAAATATAGTGGGAGGAGATAAACTTTATATTTTTAGGACAGAAGAAGTGGAAAAGCTTATTTCTCAACTTGCAGTAAAGGAAATTAAACCTAAGCCAAGATATCAATTCATGCAAGGGGATAGAGTTAGAATTACAGAAGGACCTTTTGCTAATTTTATAGGTATAGTTGACGAGGTAAAGCCTGAAAAGGGTAAAGTGAAGGTTTTAGTCAGTATTTTTGGAAGAGAAACCCCTGTTGAAATAGAATTTACCTATTTACAGAAGATTTAAGGAGGTATAAGCAAGTATGGCTAAAAAGGTTATAGCGCAGGTAAAATTACAACTTCCTGCAGGTCAAGCAACTCCAGCTCCACCGGTTGGTCCAGCTCTTGGTCAACACGGAGTTAATATAATGGAATTTGTTAAAGCCTTTAATGAAAAAACTCGTAATCAAGAGGGCATGATAATACCTGTAATAATCACTATTTATGCTGACAGATCCTTTACTTTTGAGTTAAAAACACCACCTGCATCGGTGCTTTTAAAAAAAGCAGCTGGTATTGAGGTAGGTGCACACAATCCTAAAAAAGAGGTGGTAGGTAAAATTACTAGAAAACAATTAGAAGAAATAGCAAAAATGAAAATGCAGGATCTTACTGCTTCATCCTTAGAGGCAGCTATAAGAACTATTGAAGGAACAGCTAAAAGTATGGGAATAGAAATTGTAGATTAAGAGAGGTGAAAGGATGGCAAGGAGAGGCAAAAAATATAAAGAGGCTTTAGCAAAGGTTGATAGAACTAAAAGATACACTTTTGAAGAAGCGGTAAAGTTAGCTTTAGATACTTCCTATGCCAAATTTGATGAGACAGTAGAAGTTGCTGTTAATTTAGGGGTTGATCCCCGTCATGCAGATCAGATGGTAAGAGGTTCTGTAGTATTACCTCACGGAACAGGTAAACCTGTTAGAGTTTTGGTTTTTGCTAAAGGTGAAAAAGCTAAAGAAGCTATGGAAGCAGGAGCAGATTATGTAGGAGATGAAGATTTAATAAAAAAGATCCAAGATGGCTGGTTAGAGTTTGATAAAGTTGTAGCAACCCCTGACATGATGGCTCAGGTTGGAAAGCTTGGTAAGATATTGGGACCTCGTGGACTTATGCCAAGTACAAAGACAGGCACAGTTACCTTTGATATAGCTAAAGCAGTAAAAGATATTAAAGCAGGTAAAGTTGATTTTAAAGTAGACAGAGCTGGGGTTGTTCATGCACCAGTTGGAAAGGTATCCTTTGGAGAAAAGAAAATATTGGAAAATTTAGCTGCTTTTTTTGAGGCCCTTTTAAAGGTAAAACCTCCAGCAGCCAAGGGACAATACATAAGAGGAGTTGCTATTTCTACTACTATGGGACCGGGAATAAAGGTTGATCCCGCGGATGTAAGAAATTTAATATATAAATATTCGGGAGATTAAATTATAAAAAATGAGAGCCCCTTGAGGATCCTTCAAACAGGGGGTTACTCTTGGGGCCTAAGACAAGTAGGTGCCGGCAGTGGGCTTAAATGGGGAAAGCTTTTCCCAGCCTACTTAGAGGCGAAAGGGTACCCTTTCAGGAAAATTAAATGATATTGGAGGAGGTTAGCCTTGCTTACCCGAGCTCAGAAAGCAGAAATTGTTAAAAATTTAAGAGAAAAATTTTTAAACTCTGAAGGAGTTTTTGTAACTACATTTAAAGGATTTACAGTAGCAGAAAGTAATGAAATTAGAAAATTAATAAGAGAAAAGGGAGGAGAATTTAGAGTTGTTAAAAATACTTTAATTAAGCTTGCTTCGCAAGAGACACCTTTTCAACCAGTGACCGAATATATAGAAGGTCCTACAGCTCTTGTTATTGCTTACAAAGATCCTATTGAGATAGCCAAGGTTTTAAATAAATTTATAAAGGATCATCCATCTTTAAAATTGAGAGGTTTTGTAATACAGGGTAGAGGATTTAAAGCAGAAGCTATAGAAGACCTCGTTAAGTTGCCTCCTAAGGAGATATTATTAGCTCAAGTTCTTGGAACTCTTCAAGCACCAATTGCTAATTTTATAGGTGTTCTTTCAGCTATTATTAGAAACTTCCTTTATGTTCTTAAAGCTATTGAAGAAAAGAAAGCTAAAGGAGAATAAAAACTAAATAAGGAGGGATTAGAAATGCCAGTAACTAAGGAAGAGGTAATTGAGTTTATTGCTAACATGAGTGTCTTAGAGTTAGCTCAATTTATTAAGGAATTAGAGGAAAAATTTGGGGTTACTGCAGCAGCGCCTGTAGCAGCGGTTGCAGCAGTTGCTCCTCAAGTTGGAGCAGCAGAAGCAGCGGCACCTGTAGAAGAAAAAACAGAATTTGATGTTATTCTCGCTGAAATTGGTTCTAATAAAATTAATGTAATTAAAGTAGTAAGAGAAATAACAGGATTAGGATTGAAAGAGGCAAAAGATTTAGTAGAAAGTGTACCTAAACCTATTAAAACTGGAGTTTCAAAAGAGGAAGCAGAAGAGATTAAGAAAAAATTAGAAGAAGTAGGAGCAAAGGTAGAAATTAAATAATTTGCTTATAAAACTTTTTAAAAAACATGCCAAAAATAGGGTTCCCTTTTTAAACAAAGGGGGAACCCTATTCAAATTTTTAAAAGGAGGGGGATTTTTAAATGTCCTATAATATTAATCAAAGACCAAAAATAAGAAAAAGTTTTGTTAAGGTTAAACAGATTCAAGATTTACCAGATCTTTTGAAAATTCCTAAGGAATCCTATCAAAATTTTTTACAAGCAAATACCCCTCCAGATAGAAGACAGGACATAGGAATTCATAGATGTCTCAAAATGGTATTTCCCATTAAAGATTATTCAGATATAGCGGTTTTAGAATATATAGATTACAAAATATTACCCCCAGAATATACTCCCGATGAAGCTAAAGAAAAGGGATTGACTTATGAAGTTCCCATGAAATTGAGAGTTCGTTTGGTTACCTATGATTTGGATCCAGAAACCGGAGTAAAAAGTATAAAGGATATTAAGGAACAGGAGATTTATTTTGGCACTATTCCTATGATGACAGAAGATGGAAGATTTATTATTAATGGTACCGAGAGGGCAGTGGTTAACCAACTTCAAAGGTCTCCAGGAGTAATTTTTGAAAAAGATAAAACTCATGCTAAAGCTGGAAGATTAACCTATATAGGAAGAGTTATCCCTGTAAAAGGTTCATGGTTAGATTTTATATATGATTATAGGGGCAGATTTTTAGTAAGAATTGATAAAAGAAAAAATATTCCTGCTACAGTGTTTTTAAAAGCTATGGGGTTATCAGAAGAGGAAATTCTTTCTTTATTTTATCCTATAGAGAAATATAGAATTTTAGAAAGTGGAGTAGAAAAAGAATTAAATTACGAACTTTTAGCAGGACAAAAAGCTCCTATTGATATTATTCATCCAGAAACTGGAGAAGTTTTGGTTAAAAAAGGTAAGGTAATAAGTGCTGGTATGATTAAAAGGTTTAAACAAGCTGGAATAAAGGTTTTAAAATTTCCTGATGAAATAATAATTGGTAAAATTTGTGCTAAAGAGGTTGTGGATAAAGAGACAGGAGAAGTATTACTTGAGGTAAATGAAGAAATTACAGAGGAAAAGCTTAAATTATTAAGGGAAAAGAATATAGAGGAGATAGAGGTTCTTTTTGTAGATGCCTATCGTTATTCTTTAGCATTAAGGGATGCTCTTAAAACTGATAAAATAAAAACAAAGGAAGATGCTTTAATAGAAATTTTTAGAAAAATGAAACCCTCAAGTCCGGTAACTCCAGAGATAGCGGAGGCTTATTTTAGATCTTTATTCTTTGATCAAGCTACTTATGATTTATCTGAAATTGGAAGATATAAAATAAATTTAAGACTTAATTTAGATCTTCCAATTACACAGAGAACATTAACCTTAGAGGATATTATTGCTATTTTGAAAGAGCTAATTCGTATGAGAGAAAATGAAGAGGAAGGAGATGACATAGATAGTTTAGCAAACAGAAGAGTTAGATCAGTAGGTGAACTGGTAGAAAATCAGTTTTTAATTGGTTTAATGAGAATGGAAAGAATTATTAAAGAAAAACTTCAGCTTCAAGAAATAGACACTTTAACTCCCGCAGAGCTTATAAACAGCAAACCTGTGATGGCAGCTGTAAAGGAATTCTTTGCTCAAGGACAACTTTCTCAATTTATGGATCAGACAAACGTTCTTTCTATGATTACTCATAAAAGAAGACTTTCCGCTCTTGGACCAGGCGGGTTAACAAGAGAAAGAGCAGGATTTGAGGTAAGAGATGTTCATCCCAGCCATTATGGAAGAATTTGTCCTATTGAGACTCCAGAAGGACCAAATATTGGATTAATTGTTTCACCAACTACTTATGCTCAAATTAATCCTTATGGATTTTTAGCTACACCCTATAGATTAGTAAAAAATGGAAAAGTTACAAATCAGGTTATATATTTAAATGCTGCTGAAGAGAAGGATTTAATAATTGCTCAATCAACCATAAAAATTGATAAAGAAGGAAACATTTTAGATGAATATGTACCTGCCAGGAAAAACGGAGAATTTATAATTGCTCATAAGGATGAGGTTGATTTAGTTGATCTATTTCCTGCACAAGTAGTAAGTGTTTCAAGCTCGCTTATTCCTTTCTTGGAACATGATGATGCAAATAGAGCACTTATGGGTTCCAATATGCAAAGACAGGCTGTACCATTATTAAAACCAAAAGCTCCTCTTATTGGTTCAGGGATGGAAAAATCAATAGCTTTAAATTCTGGTTTTCTTTTAGTAGCTGAAAATGATGGAGTAGTTGAAGATGTTGATAGTACAAGAATTGTAGTAAGATATGATAAAGAAGATGGTGGGTTGCCAGAAGTAAAAATTTATGAACTTATTAAATGGAGAAAGTCAAACCAAAATACTACCTTTAATCAAAGACCCATTGTAAAACCTGGACAAAGAATAAAAAAAGGAGATATTTTAGCAGATGGCCCATCTATGGATCATGGAGAGCTTGCATTGGGTAAAGATGTGCTTGTAGCTTTTATGCCATGGAAAGGATATAATTTTGAAGACTCTATTATAATTTCAGAAAGATTGGTAAGAGATGATATATTTACTTCTATACATATTGAAGAATTTGAATGTATAGCCAGAGAAACCAAACTTGGTAGAGAAGAAATAACAAGAGATCTCCCCAATGTAGGGGAGGAGCTTATTGCCAATCTTGATGAAAGTGGGATTATAAAGATAGGGAGTTATGTAAAACCAGGAGATATACTTGTGGGTAAAGTAACTCCCAAAGGAGAAACAACACTTACTCCTGAAGAAAAACTTTTAAGAGCCATTTTTGGAGAAAAGGCAAAAGATGTTAAGGATACTTCTTTAAGGGTTCCCGCAGGAATTGAGGGGATTGTAATAGATACTAAAGTTTTGACCAGAAAGGGTTTAGAAAAGGACATAAGGGCAAAACAGAAGGAAGATGAAGCCATAGCTAAATTGTTAAGAAATCAGGCGGATATTTTAGAGATTTTAAAAAGGTCTCTTATTACAAAACTTTCAAAGATTTTAGAAGGTGAAAAGGCAGTAAAAGACTTAGAAAAAGAAGGGGATATTTATATTAGAAAAAAAGAACCTTTTACCTTTGAGCTCCTTGATTCCATTCCTACTCCCATACTTTTAAAATTAAAAGAAGTTGTCCCTGCTTCTAAAAAAGAAATAGTTTCTGAACTTTTAGATATATATGAGAAAAGGAGAAAAGAGATTATTGAGGAATATGAAGCAAAAATAAACAAAATTAAAAGAGGAGATGAGCTTCCTCCTGGAGTTTTAAAAATTGTTAAGGTTTATGTGGCGATGAAAAGAAAACTTCAGCCTGGAGACAAAATGGCAGGAAGACACGGTAATAAAGGAGTTATTTCTAAGGTTGTACCTATAGAAGATATGCCCTATCTTCCAGATGGAACACCGGTGGATATGATCCTCTCACCCCTTGGAGTACCCTCTCGTATGAATATAGGACAGCTTTTGGAAACTCATCTTGGTTGGGCTTGCAAAGAGCTTGGCAAAAAACTTGCTAAACTTGCTGAAGAATATCAGGTTGAAAGTGTTAAAAGTCTTTTGAAAGAAATTTTTAGCGAGGAAGAGTATGAAAGGTTAGTAGAAGGAAAGAGTGAGGAAGAGATAATAGAGCTGGCTAAAGGTTTTATGGATGGTATACCTGTTGCTACACCTGTGTTTGCTGGTGCAAAAGAGGAAGAAATTAAAAAATGGTTAAAACTTGCAGGGTTAAATCCCAGTGGAACAACTATACTTTATGATGGTATGACAGGAGAGCCTTTCAAAGAGCCTGTTACAGTGGGATATATGCATATGCTTAAACTTCATCACTTAGTTGACGATAAGATTCACGCTCGTTCTACTGGTCCTTACTCTTTAATTACACAGCAACCCCTTGGTGGAAAATCCCAGTTTGGTGGTCAGAGACTTGGAGAAATGGAAGTTTGGGCAATAGAGGCTTATGGAGCAGCCTATACCTTACATGAATTTCTTACTGTTAAAAGTGATGATGTGGAGGGAAGAGCTAAAATGTATGAAAAATTGGTAAGAGGAAAAAATTTCTTAGAAGGAGGAATGCCAGAAAGTTTTAGGGTTTTAACTAAAGAATTGCAAGGGCTTTGCCTTGATATAGAGTTAATAGAAGAATAAGGGGGTGTATTTAAAAATGAAAGAACTTTTAGCTATTTTAGAAAAACCAAAAGATTTAATGAAAATTAGAGCCATTAAGATAGGTATAGCTTCTCCTGAAAAAATAAGAGAATGGAGCTATGGAGAGGTAAAGAAGCCAGAAACTATAAATTATAGAACATTAAAACCGGAAAAAGACGGACTTTTCTGTGCAAAGATCTTTGGTCCTGTTAGAGATTTTGAATGTATTTGTGGAAAATATAGAGGAATAAAACATAGAGGTGTAATTTGTGAAAAATGCGGTGTTGAAGTTATTCAAAGCAAAGTCAGAAGAGAGAGAATGGGACATATAGAACTTGCAGCTCCTGTTGCTCACATTTGGTATTTGAGAAGCATTCCAAGTAAAATCGGGCTCCTTCTTAATATGACTCTTAAAGAGGTTGAGTCCATTCTTTATCTGGAAAAATATGTAGTTGTAGAAAGTGAAATAGATGAATATTCTAAGGGAACTATTTTAACCGAAGAGAAGTATTATGCTTTAAAAGAGATGTATGGAGATAAAATCATTATTGATACAGGAGCAAATGCTATATATGAATTACTTAGATCTCTTGATTTAGATAAATTGGCTCAGGAAATAACTATAGAAATGCAATCCACACAGAGCGAAGCAAGAAGAAAAAAATTAGGTAAGCGTTTACAATTGGTGAGAGCTTTTAAAAATTCCGGAAATAAGCCAGAATGGATGATTTTAAAAGTTATCCCTGTGATTCCTCCTGAATTAAGACCTTTAGTCCCCTTAGAGGGAGGCAGATTTGCAACCTCAGATCTTAATGATCTTTATAGAAGGGTTATTAATCGTAATGTTAGACTTAAAAAACTTATAGATCTTGATGCTCCAGAAATAATTTTAAAGAATGAAAAAAGGATGCTTCAAGAAGCAGTAGATGCACTCTTTGATAATGGAAGGAGAGGACGTCCTGTAACTGGTCCTAATAGAAGACCATTAAAAAGTTTATCCGACGTTTTAAAGGGGAAACAAGGAAGATTTAGACAGAATCTTCTTGGAAAAAGAGTAGATTTTTCTGGAAGATCAGTAATAGTTGCTGGTCCTGAATTGAGAATGCATCAATGCGGACTTCCTAAAAAAATGGCTCTTGAGCTCTTTAAACCTTATATTTATGGATGGCTTGAAAAACAGGGATATGCTACAAATATAAAAATAGCTAAAAAACTTGTTGAAGAAGAACATCCAGCTGTATGGGATGCTTTAGATGAAATTGTAAAAGAATATCCTGTAATGCTTAACCGAGCTCCTACACTCCACAGACTTGGAATTCAGGCTTTTGAACCAGTATTGATAGATACAAAAGCTATTCAACTTCATCCTTTAGTATGTGTAGCCTATAATGCAGATTTTGATGGAGACCAAATGGCTGTTCATGTTCCTCTTTCTGTAGAAGCTCAGGTTGAAAACAGAGTTCTTATTCTTTCTACTAATAATATTCTTCTTCCTGCTAATGGAATACCTATTGTATATCCCACTCAGGATATGGTTCTTGGTTTATTTTACATGACCTTGGAAAAACCCTTTGCTAAAGGAGAAGGGAAGATTTTTAAAGATAAGGATGAGGTTATTTTAGCCTATCAAACAGGAGCAGTTGATTTGCAGGCAAGAATAAAAGTTAGAATGAATGGTAAATTAGTAGAAACTACAGTAGGTAGGGTAATATTTTCTACCATAGTTCCAGAAGAGATAGAATTTGAGGAGTACAATAAGCCTTTAACTAAAAAGGATTTACAAAAATTAATAAATCTTTCTTATCATAAAGCAGGAATGAAAAAAACTGTTATTTTTGCTGATAAATTAAAAGATATGGGTTTTTCTGAAGCAACAAAAGCTGCCCTTTCTATTTGTGTAGATTATTTGGCTATTCCTAAGAAAAAAGCAGAAATAATAGCAGAAGCTGAGAAAAAAGTTGCAGAGATTTGGCAGCAATATAGGGATGGACTTATTACTGAAAGCGAAAGATATAATAAAGCTGTTGATATTTGGGCTAATGCAACTGAAAGAGTTACAGAAGAAATGATTAAAGAAATGGAAACTAAAGAATATATTGGTCCAAATGGTGAAAAAGTAATAGGCCCCAGTTTTAATCCAGTTTATATGATGGCTTTTTCCGGTGCTCGAGGTTCTAAGGATCAGATTAGACAGCTTGCTGGAATGAGAGGTTTAATGGCTAAACCATCGGGAGAAATTATTGAAACACCTATTAAAAGTAATTTTAGAGAGGGTTTATCAGTTCTTGAATATTTCGTTTCTACACACGGTGCTCGTAAAGGACTTGCTGATACAGCTCTAAAAACTGCAAACGCAGGATATTTAACTCGTAAATTGATAGATGTAGCTCAAGATTGTATGGTTACTGAGGAAGATTGTGGAACTATTGATGGTATAGAAATTGGTCATTTAATAGAAGCTGGAGAAATTATAGAACCCGTTTGGGATAGAGTTCTTGGAAGAATTGCTTTGGAAGATATAGTAGATCCACTGACTGGAGAAGTTCTTGTTAAGGCAAATGAAGAAATTGATGAAGAAGCAGTTAAAAAATTAAGAGAAGCAGGTATCGAAAAAGTTAGTATTCGTTCTGTTCTTACCTGTGAAGCTAAATTTGGAGTTTGTAGAAAATGTTACGGAAGGGACTTAGCTACAGGAAGATTGGTAGAAATTGGAGAAGCTGTAGGAATTATTGCTGCTCAATCTATCGGAGAACCAGGTACTCAACTTACTATGAGAACTTTCCACATTGGGGGTGCAGTAGGAAAGGCATTAGAACAAAGTGAACACAGAGCCCAATTTCAGGGTAAAGTCAAATTTATCAATCTAAGATTGGTAAGGAGACAGGATGGGACCCTTGTTGCTTTAAATAGACAAGGAGAGATAGCTATAGAAGGTTCTGATGGAAGAATTTTAGAGAAGTATCCTGTTATTTACGGAGCAAAAATAAGGGTAGAGGAAAGACAAGAAGTTAAACCAGGGGATCTGTTGGTAGAATGGGATCCCTATACTACTCCCATTATTGCTGAAATAGATGGAAAAGTTAAGTTTGGAGATATTATCGCTGGAGTTACAGTAGATGAAAAAATAGATCCTACTACCGGAAGGGTAAGTATTATAGTAAGAGATTATAAATTAACAGATTATCGTCCCCGTATTTCTATTAAAGATGAAAAGGGAAGAACCAAGGATTTGCCTGAAGGAAGAGGAAAAGCTCGCTATGAACTTCCTGTAGGTGCTATTATAAGTGTTCAAGAAGGAGATTATATTTATGCAGGAGATGTTATAGCAAGAATTCCGAGAGAAACTCTTAAAGCTAAAGACATTACTGGAGGATTACCAAAGGTTACAGATCTTTTTGAAGCTCGTAAACCAAAAGAATATGCAATTATAAGTGAAATTGATGGAAGAGTTGTTTTTGAAAAGGAAATAAGAGGTAAAAAGAAATTAGTAGTTCAACCAGAGATAGGAGAACCTCAAGAATATTATATTTCTAAAGGTAAACATATAGTGGTAAGAGAAGGAGATATTGTAAGAGCTGGTGATCCGTTGATAGAAGGTTCTCCCAATCCTCATGATATTTTGAGAGTAAAAGGTGTTAAAGGTGTTGCTAGGTTCTTAGTTGAGGAAATTCAGGAAGTTTATAGATTACAGGGTGTTAAAATAAATGATAAACATTTTGAAGTTATTGTAAGACAGATGCTTAAGAAGGTCAAGATTAAAGAGGCTGGTGATACAGATTTTATGGTAGGTGAAATCGTAGACAAAGTAAAATTCGAAGAAGAAAATGAAAGAATTTTGGCTCTTGGAGGAAAGCCTGCAGTTGCTGAACCCGTTATCCTTGGAATAACCAAAGCAGCTTTACTTACTGATTCATGGCTTTCTGCTGCCTCATTCCAAGAAACAACAAGGGTTTTAACAGAAGCTTCCATTGCTGGAAAGGTTGATTACTTAAGAGGCTTAAAAGAAAATGTTATTATAGGAAGACTTATCCCTGCTGGAACAGGAAGAATGGTGTACGAAGAAAAAGGCTGGGTATAGTTTTAAGGGGGATTTCCCCCTTATTTTTTTAGACCCAAATTTTGAATAAGATTTTGATATCTTTCAAAATCAGTTCTTTTTAAATAATTTAAAAGTGCTCTTCTTTGTCCTATAAGCTTCATCAAACCTCTTCTTGAATGAAAATCTTTACGATGAATTTTAAGATGCTCTTCCAATTGTTTAATCCTTGCACTTAAAAGAGCAATCTGAACCTCAGGAGAACCTGTATCTTCAGGATGACGTCTGAATTTTTCAATAATTTCTCTTTTAATTTCAGGATCCAAAGGCATTTCTTTCCCCTCCCAAATTTATTTTTAAGCCTGAGAAAGGATTACCCATTTCTCAAGCAATTAAAATTAATTATAATATATTTTTTAAAAATTACAAAAGCCTATTTAAATAAAGCTAACTAATTTTTTATAATTATAATTAAAAAATAGTTCATATTATTTAAGATTTGACTTTTGAGGTAATATAAATATAATTTTTAAAAATTAATAAAATTAATTTCTCAAGACAAACTCAAAAAATTCAAAAAAGTGATGAATGAAAGATAAAATAAGTATAGTAATACACACTCCTAGTGGTAAAGAGCCCAAAATTATAAGTTTTAAAATAAAGCATATTAAAATTTTTTCAGCTCTGATACTTATCTTCTTTTTTCTTTCATTTGTTTCTTATTTATTTAATGCCTTCTTTTTACAAAAATATTTTTGGTTAAGAGAAAAAGAAAGAAAGATTAAAACTATTGACAAACTTAGTAGAAAATACAGGGAGGAATTAAATAAACTTAGAGATAATTTGATAAAATTAGAGAATTATCTTATTGAACGAGGAGTGATTAGAAAAAATAAAGATGCACTTGGTGGTTTGAGCAAAGCAAAAGCTGAAGAACCTTTAGATGAAGAGTACTTAAGTTTTTTGGTTTCCAGTAGTGAAAAGCTTTTTTATCAATTAAAGATTACTCCCATAGGCTTTCCAGTAAATGGTAAAATAATATCTACCTTGGGTTGGAGAAAAAATCCCTTTGGCAGTGGATATGAATATCATACAGGTGTTGATATCGAAACTCCCTATGGAGCACCTGTTTATGCTACTGCTGAAGGAATTGTAGAGTATACAGGTTGGTTTTCAGATTATGGTAAAACAGTAATTATAAAACATCCTTCAGGTTATAAAACTCTTTATGGACATTTTTCCAAAATAAAAGTAAAGGCTGGAGAAAAAGTAAAAGCAGGAGAAATAATAGGATATGTGGGTTCAACAGGAAGAAGTACAGGACCGCATCTTCATTATGAAGTAAGATTAGATTCAAAATATTTAGATCCTCTTAAATTTATAGTTTGGAAATGATAAAATTTTTAAATAAAAAAAGAAATCAAAAAGATCTTGAGGAAATAAGGACTTTTATATGTTCAGGATGTTTTTTTGAGGGAAACATTTCTATAGGAGAAGGAATAACAAGAATTGACGGAGAAATCCAAGGTAATGTGAAAGGTGAGGGAGGTTTATTAGTGGGAGAAAATGGAATTATTAGAGGAGATGTAAATGTTAAAAAACTTATGCTTTATGGACAAATTTTCGGAAATATAAAGGCTGAAGAGGTAGAACTTTATTCTGGAAGTGTCGTAAAAGGAAACATAAAAACTAAAATTATCTATATAGAAAGGGGAGCCTCAATAAACGGACTTTGTGAGACTGAAATTTCTGAGGTTGAAACTTCTTAAAAATTTTAATGGATCAAGAATATCTCTTTGAAGTTTCTTTTGAAGATACTGCAAAAAGGCTTGATATTTTTATAAAAGAAAAACTTCCAGAACTAAGTAGAAGCAGAATTCAAACTCTTATTAAAGAAAAATTAGTATTAGTAAATTTAAAACCCTCTAAAGCAAGTTATAAGGTTAAAAAGGGGGAAAAAATAAAAGTAATTATTCCATCAGATGAAGAATTTGAGATTAAACCAAAGGAAATTCCTTTTGAGATAATTTATGAGGATGATGATATAGCAGTTATAAATAAACCTTCAGGAGTAGTTGTTCATCCAGCACCAGGACATTATGATGATACTCTTGTTCATGGACTACTTTTAAAACTTAAAAATCTCTCTGGAATTGGTGGTAAAATAAGACCTGGTATTGTACATCGTCTTGATAAGGATACCTCAGGGATTATGCTTGTGGCTAAAAATGACTTTGCTCATAAAAGATTGGTAGAAGCCTTTAAAGAAAGATTAATTGAAAAGGTTTATATAGCCCTTGTTTATGGTAAATTAACTAAAAAAAAAGGTAACATTGAAACTTTTATAGGGAGACATCCAGTTTCTCGAAAAAAGATGGCTGTTTTAAGGGAAGGTAAATTGGCTATTACTTTTTATGAGGTGTTAGATGAATTTAATAAAGCTTCCCTTATTTTAGCTAAGCCAATAACAGGAAGAACTCATCAAATAAGGGTTCATTTTTCTCATATAGGACATCCTGTTTTAGGAGATCCTGTTTATGGTGGATTAAAACACGATCTTCCAAAACCTCCTAGACTTATGCTTCATGCTTACGAAATTTCCTTTGAACACCCAAGGACTTTTCAAAAGTTGAGGTTTAAAGCTCCTCTTCCAGAGGAATTTCAAAAATATATCCAAATTTTGAAAAACTAAAGATGAAAAAAATAGCTATTACAGGAAATATTGGCACTGGTAAAACTACAATTTTAAAAATTTTGCAAAATTTAGGTTTTCTAACTTTTTCCTGTGATTCAGTAGTGAGAGAACTGTATAAAGACCCAGAAATCAAAAAAAGAGTAATAGATATTTTTGGAAAAGAAATAATTGAGTCTGATAAGAAATTAAACAAAAGGAAGATTTTGGAGAAAATTTTAGAAAATAAGGAATTAAAAAGAGAATTGGGGCTAAAATTTGCTCTGGCTACCGTTAATGGCACCAAAATTGCGATGGAGGAGTTGGGGCT
>PNIK01000044.1 GCA_002877985.1 Thermodesulfobacterium geofontis
CGACTATTTTTTTTAAAGCCACTTAACTTCTCCATTGTCCTTGAGTAAAACCTGTTGAAACCTGCCCGCATTAGCGCGGGATTGCATGAGAGAGGTGTTGAAACCTGCCCTAAATAAAAAGGGATTGCATGAGGAAGTGGATCCTATTTAATTTTATTTTATACTTAATAAAGAAAAAAATAGGAGGGATTAAAAATGATGAGCCAAAAAACCAAATTTTTAATTTTCCTTGTAATCTTCTTAATTGTTAATTTTGGTTTTATAATTTTTTCTAAAGCTGAAAGTTTAAACTTGTTAAATAACCAGAATTTAAGTTTAATAAGCGAAAATAGTAAAGGAGAGAAGCTTTTTTACCTCAAAGATTCCTTAAAAAAAATTTCTGATTCAAAATTAGAAGTAAACTTACTTTATTTACCAAAAGAAGATATTTCTAAAAGATGTGAGGATTATTGGATATATTGGCGTATAAGTAGTGAAATGAGAGAATATCTCTGGATAAGTTTAGAAAAAGAGGAATTGGATAAATGTAGAAGTTTAAAATACGCCATTTATAAATGGCAGATAGATTGCAAGAAAAGAACTTAT
Organism: Thermodesulfobacterium geofontis; assembly: GCA_002877985.1. GTDB lineage: Bacteria > Desulfobacterota > Thermodesulfobacteria > Thermodesulfobacteriales > Thermodesulfobacteriaceae > Thermodesulfobacterium > Thermodesulfobacterium geofontis_A. Next base: position 586 of record PNIK01000044.1, read on the forward strand.
AAAGAAAAAGATTGGGGTTGGTATGACGAAAAGGGAAATTCTGTTTATACAAGAAGAACTGTTGGCATTTCATTTATCTCAATTCCAAAGGATTTGATAGAAGAACTTTTTGAAAATCTTTGTAAATAATTAAATGACCTATGATTTTCTTCTTATAAATCCCTGGATTTACGATTTCGCAGCTTTTGATTTCTGGTTAAGACCCTATGGACTTCTTCTTCTTGGGGGAAAATTAAGAAAACTTGGCTATTCTATCTATTATATAGATTTACTTGACCCTTTTCATCCTGAGCTTCCCAAAAAACCAAAAAGAAAAGAATTTGGAACAGGACACTTTTACAAAGAATCCATTCCCAAACCCATTTATTTTAAAGATATTCCAAGAAGATTTTATCGGTATGGTTTACCTGTAACAATATTTAATAAAATTTTAAGCTCTCTTAAATTTAAAGCAGTTCTCTTGACCTGTACTATGACCTATTGGTATCCTGGGTTGTTTGTTTTGCTTGAGATTATTACTCAAAAATATAAAAATACACCTGTTTACATAGGTGGAATTTACGCAAAGCTTTGTTTTGAACATCTAAAAGAGCATGTAGAAAAATTTTATAAAAATTACCCTATCTATATTATAAAAAAAGGTGCGGAGGAGTTTTTAGATATCATTAAAAAAGATTTTTTACCTTCTAAAGAGCCTTATTTTCAAGATTATCCTATTTTTGATATGCAAACTTCAATTCCTTATGTGGTAATTATGACAAGTTATGGATGTCCCTTTAACTGTCCATACTGTGCTTCAAAAAAGCTCTATCCTCAATTTAAACCAAGAAATCCTGAAGAGGTATTTCAGGAAATTCTTTTTTGGCATAAAAACTATGGAGTTGTGGATTTTGCCTTTTATGATGATGCTTTGCTTTTTAATTTTGAATCTCATTTTGCTTTGATTTTAGAGAAAATACTTTCTCACAAATTAGTCTTGCGCTTTCATACGCCAAATGCTGTGCATGCAAGATTTATTACAAAAGAAGTTGCAGTTTTATTGAAAAAAGCAGGATTTAAGACTATAAGAATTGGACTTGAGCGAGTGGAAAATAGATTTGATAATAAAGTGAGTGTTGAAGAGTTCTTACAGGCTGTAGCTTATTTAAAATCTGCAGGATTTAAAGAAAAAGAAATTGGAGCCTACCTTCTTTATGGTGTGCCAGAGGAAAATTTTGAAGAGGTAGAGAGAGCACTTTTCTTTTTAGAGAAACATAGAGTTCCTCCTTATTTAGCTGAATTTTCTCCCATTCCAGGAACTCCCTTTTTTGAAATTGCAAAAAACTATTCCCGCTACCCTATTGATGAAGATCCTATTTTCCACAATAATACCATTTTTCCAGCTTTGAAAAATCCGGACTGGGGAAAAATTGAAAGGTTAAAAGCCCTTTCAAGAAAAATTCGTCAAAATCTTTTTAATTCTTAAACACAAACCACAGAAAACTCCATTCATTTTCTTTTTGATGTTTTATAAGTTCGTATCCCAGATTCTGGTAAATATTAATCATATTTTGAGCATCAGCAGTTAAAAATCCACTTAAAAACACATGAGAGTCCTTTTGAGAACAATTTCTAATAGTATTAGCTAGTTTTTTTAATTCTCTATACCCTATGTTAGCCAGAATTAAATGAAATTTTTCTTGAGGTATATCTTTTTGAATGTAAATTTTTTTTTCCACTTTATTTAAAGTAACATTTTCTTTGCAAGCAGAAATTGCAAGATCATCTATATCTATGGCAAAAATAGTAGAATTTTTAAAAAGCTTTGCACAGGCAATACTCAAAATACCTGTTCCACATCCAATATCAATTACTTTTAAATCGGAATCTCTTATTTCATTTTTAAATATTTCGATATTTTCAAGCATCATTTTGGTATAGGGTGATGCCCTGTTCCGAAAGCTTGAGCAGGTTCAATTATAATAACTATTTCAGAAGGATTAGCTCTGTATTTTTCCCAGGGAGCGACAATTACCAAGTTTTTTCCTATTTTAAGAGGCTTAAATCCTGCCTTCCAAATTTCTTTCCAGTTTATTTCTTTTAAAAGTTTATATTCCATATCAATTTCTGGATGATCTTTTAAAAATTCCTCAAGAAGATTAAGTTCTGAAGAATTTTCGGTAAGATAAAGAATAAAGTAAACTCTAAATTTCTTTT
>PNIK01000023.1 GCA_002877985.1 Thermodesulfobacterium geofontis
ATCTTTTTCGTTTAGATTTTTAAATGAGGCATTACGTCTGTAAGAGGCGTTTGAAAAAGTAATTATTTTTGATTAAACTTTATTCAAATTTAAATCTTTTTAGGGAGAAAATTGAGCTCTAAAAGGCTTCGCGATTTTTTAATTTTCTATCCCAAAAGAACAAATTCTTGCCATTCTCTCAAAGCTTATTCAAAATTTAGAAACCAAAAAATCCCGTAGAGGCAGATCTCCTAAATACCCTCTCTCCCTTATTCTCTGTTTAGCTTTCTTACAAAGAGTTTTTCAACTAAGTTATAGAAGCTATTTCTCTACTTATTTTTATCGCCTAAAAACTCTAAATCAAAAACTTTTAGAGAATCTAATAACTGAGAGAGGTAGATAGAGCATATACAGACGAAAGAGTTTTATGGAGGAGGTTGAGAAAAGAGCTATTTGAGAAAGATATTTTTTAAGGATTTAGAGGTTATTTTAGAGGGGTAGTCTTTATGGGATGGATGTTAAAGGGCTTTTAGAGTGTTTTGAGGGTTCACAACAAGGTGAGGCATCCAGTTAGAGTTTAGGTGAAGGAGTTTTTAAAAACAGAGATCTATAATAAGAAAAGAGGTATAAGATTGAGAGGATTTTTGGGAATTTAAAAATAATTAAAAATAATTTTGGTATTGGTAATTATTTAGAGGTGAAACTCTCGGAGATGACAAAAAGATTCATTTTGGTGACTTTTATTCTTTACAATTTTTGGGCTTATATAAAGTTAATAAGATAACACAAGGAGAAAAGTAGAGGAATTAGTTTTAATCTTTTGATTTTTTATATCTCAAAATTATACTGTTTATAAAATTTCGAAAGAAAATTAAATTTTCCATTTTAAAAATATTTTTTAATATTTTTTAAACAGTCTCAATATGGTATGAAAGCCAAAATTTGTTAAAATTATTATATTAATAATATTTAAAGAACTTTTATGGGGGTAAGTAAAATGTCTAAAATACAAACTTTCAAACTGGCATCTCCGAGGAGTGCAGTTTTTAAGTTAAAAAGATGGTTTTATGCTACCTTTGCTAATAGAGAAATCCCTCAAGAAGTGAGAGAAGAAAATATTAAAAAATGGAAAGCAGTAGCAGCAAAAGTAGTTGAAGAACTGGGTAAAAGAGAACTAAAACCTGAAGAATATGTAAGGATTAACATTACCTACGAAGAAGGAGAAAATAAAAATTTTATTCCTCAAGAAATGCTTATAGAAATTTTAAAAGTTAAAAAAGTAGAAGAAATTAAGATTTTAGATTTTGAAATACCAGAAAAAGAGATAAGTGAAGAAATTTTAGAAGAAAAAAGTAAAGAAGCAGAAATAGAAGAATAGAATGTTTATTAACTTTACCTAAACTTTACCTATTGAGGGATAACCCTTCCTTCCTTATCCCAGAAAAAATAAAGCCATCTGGTATCAGACAATTTTGCTCTACCAGTTATAGTTCCATCCTTTTTAGAACGGATTTCCTGAGCGTATACAATTTTCTTTCCCTCAATTTCTTCAATAACTTCATTTCCTCTAAAAGGAATCCATCTTCCATCTAGTAGTTTTATTGTACCTGCTAAAGTTCCATCTTTTTGAGAATGAAGATAGGCAACATTTTCAACTTTTTTACCAGCAATTTCCTCAAATACTTCATTTCCTCTAAAAGGAACCCATCTTCCATCTGGTAATTTTATTAAACCAGCTAAAGTCTTACCATCAGGTTGATAATGAACTCCCCAAGCATCTACAAAAGGTTTTTTAATAATTTTTCTAAGCTTTGCTAATACCTCTTCAGTTACCTCAATCATCTGTGGCTCGGTCATATAGCACCTCCCAAAAATATTTCCTTGGTATTAGAGTATAAAAAATTTGTAAAAAATCAATAGGTTTTTCTTATTTTTTCTTAGATAAAGAAGTTTATTCAGGATCTTTTATTAGTTCTGCTGGATAGGGTTCAAGATAGCTTTGAAAAAGGAAATATTCTTTTTCAAAACGAAGAGCCCAACTTTTCAAAAGTTCAAGTAAAGTAGACAGCTCTATCCATCCTTTTTTCAATTTTTCCAACAATTCAAAAAAATGTCTTTTTTCTTTAGAAGTGAGCTTTTTTGAAATATGTCCAAAAATGTGTTGTAAAGTATTAATATGTCTTCGAATAGTAGTTTTTCTTTGAAAGGCTCTATAAAAATATTTTTCATAAAGAGACAATTTTTCTTGAAAGGAATATTGAGAGGATGCTACAATTTGACCTAACTTTTTGAGAAATTCCTGATTATAACTCATGAGAAGATATTTATGTCTACTATGAAAATTTACTAATTTAGATGGACTGGGATCTTTAAGAAATTCTCTCCACTCAGCAAAAGCAAAAATTCTGATTAAAAAATGATCTCTTATTTTAAAATCTTTTAAGCGTCCTTCATCCTCTAAAGGTAAATAGGGATAGGTTTCTGATGCAAGTCTTGCAAAGAATCCACTTGTTTTCCCGATTATTTTTTCATTTTGATAAAGTTTAGTAGATTTAACTCCACAAGATGGAGATTTAGCTTTAAGCAAAAATCCATCTATTTCTTTAAATTCAGCCAATGCCTTTTGACAGACTTTAAGCATATCTTCAGTTAAATCTTTTCCTGTTTCAGGTTGAATAAGCCTTTCGCTTTCTTTAATTTTAACAATCAAAATCCGTGGGCGGGGAACTTTCAAACCTAAGGCTATTTCTGGACAAAAGGTTACAGATTCAATATATTTTTTCAAATTTTCTACAAAAGGTTCTGAGATAATACCTCCATCATAGCGCACTGGCTCAAAAAAACATTTACTGATTACTATTTTAGGTTTGGGAAACATTTTGAAATTAAAAATTTAGGTAGTTAATCCCAGAAGCATTTTTAAATGATCTATTCTTTTCTGTATATCCTCTCTTTCCACAAAAATTTGGTTAACCATTCCTGGAAAAAGATCATATTGAAGAGCAAGCAGAAGTTGTTTTCCATAACCCTTTTGAAAACATATGGAATCTATTCCTTCATAAGGTAAAACCATACCTTTACTTAAAGCAAGTGCCTCAGAAAATCCATAAGCAATTACTCCTTCTGTAACATGATCATCTATATGGTAAACTACAGACATTATATAACTATTTCTGAACTTTTATAAATGAGATCTGGATTAAATCCCAATATTCTTTCAAAATCTTCTGTTTTTATAATCCAGCCTGGAGAATATAGATGTAGCTGATAGTAAATATTAAGAAAAGGAACCTTATCTTCAATTTCATTATAATGTAAGTTAGCGTATGGTTTAAGCAATGATACAGCCTCTTTTACCTCTGGGAAACTTTCCCTTACTCTTAAAAACAGAGAAAGTAATTTTTTATCCGGAGAAAGAAAGGTCTGAGTAAGACTTTGAAAATATTGATGATTCAGACACACCCTCAACCAATCACAACTAAGACAATAATTTTCATACCATTGGGAAAATATTTTAGGTAATCTTTCTTTTATTTCTTTCAAGGGGATTATCTCCCCTTCTTTTATATTTAATAATTCCAAAGCAGTTTTATCTTGCTCTCTTATCTTTTCCTCTGCTCCTTCTTTATATTCACATCTACCTGCCTTTAAATTAGGACAACTCCTACAAATATCATCCAAACCCTCTATCACCTTTATATATTCCTTTTCCATTTTACTCAAAATCTCCTCCAAATTTTTTATAAATATCTCATCGTATCCCTCACCTTGAAAAAAATTAAGACATATAAGATGATGTCCTCTTAGACTGGGCATAAAAACCTCCTTCATTGGATACTTACTGATAAATTATACCACATAGTCTGCCTTTAAAAAAATTTAAAAAGTAAATATTTCTCAAGAACGCTTAGAATTTTTGCAAAAAAAAAAGTTAAAACATTTTGAAAAGTTTGAGATGGACAAAATTTTTGCTCCCTCTGAAGAGGTTGTAAAATTACTTTTAATAATTGACCAGGAAAATGTAACACTTGAAGAAATAGCAAAGATTATAGAAAAAGATAAAAATCTTTGTATAAGATTTTTGAGGCTTGCCAATTCTCCTGTTTTTGGCTTTTCCAGAAGGATTACGAAGATCATTCCATCAGAGTTGGAACTGGCGCCAGAATTATTGCTGAAATGGGTGAGCTTAAAAATGTTTCTGAAGTTGCAATAGCTGGAATAGTGCATGATCTTGGGAAAACAGTTATTGCTGATTTCTTGCTAAAGAGGGTACATTTGGGAAGGAAATAATGAAGTATTTATACACTGGCAAAGCTGGAAGGGCAATTTTGCAAAAAGAACGCGAAATGCATATACCTTGCTAATCTTCTTTCCTATTTTAGTTCTACAGAGGAGTTTGATAAAAAAGCTTCCGAATTATTTTCAGAGGAAGATAGAGAAACGCTCAATTACTTTGGAATTTCTTCATTAGAAATTAAAAGGATAATTGAAGACATAAATAAAGAGTGGATGATACCCAAAGACCTTTACCTTAATTAAATATTTGAAAATATGTTGCCCCGATTTGATAAATCTATAAAATTTAAAAACTGAAGAAGGAGATGCTATATTTAATCCCCATTATTTTAATTTTATTGATAATTTTGCGATTAATTTTTATTTATAATCGCTTAGTTAAATTAAGAATAATGACTGATCAAACATGGTCTGATGTTGAGATTTAATTAAAACGAAGACATGATCTTATTCCTAATCTTATAGAAATGTTAAAAGCTATATTTCTCATGAAAGAAAAACACTCGAAGAAATTGTTAAGATCAGAAATTCAGCTATAGAAGCAACCTCACCAGAAAAAAGGATTGAAGCAGAAAATATGTTTACTAGAGCATTAAGAGAACTTTTTGCACTGGCAGAAAATTATCCAAACCTCAAAGCAAGTGTAAATTTCCGAAAACCTCAGGAAGAACTTGCTAATTTTCCCCAATAACCTAATTGTGTCTCACTTGGCTTTTTACCTAAGACATTTTTCGAAGCTGAAGAAGAAAAAGCAGTTCCTCAAGTGAAGTTTTAGGAGATCAGACTTGAGAAAAAATGTTTTTTTCTGTTTTTATTTTTATATTTATTCTCTTTTTCTCAAAAACTTACTCATGGGTAATAAACGATTACACAGTAAAAATTAAGATTGAACCTGATAGCGAGCTAAAAATTACTGAAAAATTGGTGGTCGATTTTGGGAAAGAAAAAAACATGGAATATACGACCCTACCGGGAAAAGACATAAATTAGAAATAAATAAAATTTTTGTGAAAGATGAGGATTTTAATTCATATCCAATAAAGATTTATAATCAAGGAAATATTTTAAGAATAAGGATTGGAGATCCAAATAAATTAGTAAGCGGTGTTAAAAATTATTAATATAGGGGATATAGATGAGTTTTACTGGAATGCAATAGGTACAGGATGGGCAGTTAACATTAATAAAGGTTTTGCTAAGGTAATCCTTCTTTTTGATGATGATTCTATACAGATTGCCTGTTATACAGGAACTTTTGGCAGCAGAGGTAAAGATTGTAAAATTAAAAAGAATAAAAATGAAATAACCTTCTTTTTAACAAGGCCTCTTTCTCCTCACGAAGGTATGACCATAGCTATTGGCTGGGAAGCAGGATTGATACCTATACAAACTGGTCCACCCTGGTGGAAAAATCCATGGATTTATTTAGCAATTTATCTTATTTAAAGAAAAAATTTTCCTATTCTATAAAAGGAATTGAAAAGCTTGTTTTTTCTGCCTTAACTAAAAAGGGTTTCTTTTATGAAAATCCTTTAAGTATAAAAAATATGTATACAGCTTTGGGAATAATTGCACTTTTCTTTACTTTATTATCATTGTTAGGCTTTGGTATAGTAAAAAATTATTTTCCTCCCTTTCCTTTTATAGCTTTTGGGATAGTAACATATCTTTCTTTATTGATTTTTGGGCAATTTATGCCAAGAAAAACTGATAAAGGAACTGCCATGAAAGAATATTTACTGGGTTATGAAAAATTTATAAGTAGAGTTGAAAAGAATGTTATAGAAAAACTCTTTCCACCTGAAAAAATTCCAGAAATTTTTGAGATCACTTTACCTTATGCAATTGCTTTTGGAGAAGTAGATAGGTGGGTATCAGCTTTTGAGGGATTATTTATGGAATATCCCAATTGGTATGAAGGAAGTAGTTTTACGAATGATGCTACTCAAATACTTTCCTCTGCAACCCGTTCTTCAGAAAGTGGTAGGGGAGGGTTTTTTGGTGGAGGAGGTGGCGGTGCCTGGTAACATAAAATTATCTAAATAAAAGGCTTATCTAATCGATAAACCATACCTTCAAAAAAAGCAACCTTTTCTTTCGTGTCCTTTTTAAACACTGTAATATGGTAGGTTGCAAGATTTTTTCCTTTGTGAAATTCTTGAGCCCTGGCTACCAATTTTTCTCCTAAGTTAACAGGTTTTATATAAGTAATATTTGCATTTATAGCTAAGGCAAGCGTTCCATAAGAATTAGAAGCCAAGGCAAAGGCAAGATCAGCTAAAGTAAATATAACCCCTCCCTGACAAATCTTGGCAGCATTTAAATGATTTTCCTTAACTTCCATCTCAACTTCTGCTAATCCTTCTCCCATATCTGTAATCTCAGCTCCCAAAAATTCAAAAAGCTTATCATTTTTATAAATGTGCTCTTTAACTTTCTCATAAATTTTTTCTTCCATCTTCTTCCCTCTTTAAGAATTTTAAAATTATAAAACTATACAAAAATTTTTCATTATAGCAAGGGTTATGAAATCTTTGATGGTTTTTTCTTGACAAAAATTAGGTTTAAAATTATAAAAAATAATATGAATGAAAACAAATCGCTAAGAGTTGATAATTATTGCTTTGTTTGTGGTAAAGAAAATCCAAAGGGCTTAAAAGTAAAATTTATTACTTCCAATGGAAAAGTTAAAGCAGAAATGGTTCTTGATAAAGAATATCAAGGTTATAGTGGAATTATTCATGGAGGAATAATTGCAGCGCTTCTTGATGAAGCTTGCGCTTATGCAGCTATTTTTTTGGGATACTATACTGTTACTGCAGAAATAAAAATAAGATATAAAAACATACTAAAACCTGGAGAAAAAATAATTATAGAAGCTGAAGCGAATCAAATAAAATCGAAATTAATTAAAGCAAAAGCTCAAATTAGAAATGTTGAAAATATTTTGATAGCTGAAGCAGAAGGGAAACTTATAATTAAGGAAAAAATTGAAAAGTCTTAAAATTTATGGAAATTTCTCCCATCTTTCCCATGCAACCCATTCCTTATTTTGGTGAAGAATTAGAGGGTGAATGGATTTTTGAGCCTAAGATAGATGGATGGAGATTGCAGATAATAAAATATGAAAATGGTAAAGTAGAATTCTGGGGAAGAAGATTAGAAAAACATCCAAATTGGACAAAAAATCTCTCTTATCTTATTCCCTATTTAGAGGATTTACCTCCAGGAACATTGCTTGACAGTGAACTTTATTCAACCAAAGGAAGAAGAGGTATCCCTTCTGTAATGGCAAAAACAGGTTTTGCAAAACCTATAATTTACGTATTTGATGTAGTATTTTTTAATGAAACTTTTGTAGGAGAAAAACAATTAAGAGAAAGAAAATCAATTTTAAAAGGAATTTTATTAAAACCACCTTTTTATTTTCTAGAATATAAACCTTTAGAAGATTGGGAAAATGCTTTAAAGGAAACTTTAAAAATGGGATTTGAGGGTATTGTAATAAAAAATCTTGAATCTCCCTATTTAATCTCTAAATCTGCTCCTGTCGCAACTCACTATTGGAGAAAAATAAAGGGGTAAAAAATGATAGGAAGGTTTCAAGTAATGGCAACTTTGCAAGCAGCAAGAGCTTATGTTTTGGGTTACTCTTTAGAAGAAGCCAAAAGTTTTGGTTTAAACAGAGCCATTTTTTATGCTGCAGCAAAAAGAGGTTTTAAGTCTATGAAAGGACTAAGAGGGGAAATAAAACTCCCAAAATGGAAATTAATTCGCAAGGTTCCTAAAGAAGAAATTGAAAAAATAGAAAAGAGTATCTCCATAGAAAGGTTGGGAGACGAAATGGCTTATTGTGTAAAAATAGGAGATAGAAAGTATTTCTTGATAGGAGAGGATTTGCAAACTCCTGAGGATTTTAAGAAACAGGTTGAAGATAGATTTAAGGGAAAATTTGAAGAAGCCTGGAAAGAGGCTTTAAATATTGTCAAAAGTTATGACAAAGGGATTTTGCTTTCTCAAAGATACTTTTATGAGGCTGTATATAAACCACGAAGGGATGAACTTGCTGAAAAATGGTCGGAAATGGTTAAGTCTTCATAAATATCATTTATTTCAACCTTCTTTCAACTTCCTGCCAGTTTATATTTTTGAAAAAGGCTTCAATATAATCTGCCCTTTTGAGCCCGTAATCAAGCATAAAAGCATGTTCAAATACATCCATCACTAAAAGAGGATTACATCCTGAAGGATGCCCTACATCATGTTCATTAATCCAGAAATTAATCAATCTACCAGTAAGGGTATCCTGATAAAGAATAACCCAGCCTATACCACGCATAGTTCCTATGGCTTTAAAATCTTTCATCCAATTTGTAAAATTTCCAAAGTTTTCATTTATAAGATTTGCAAGTCTTCCATTCTGAGAAAATACTCCATTTCCACCAAGATTTTCAAAATAATATTCATGAAGCCTCATACCATTCCATTCCCATCCAAGCCTTCTTTTTAGCTCTGCAAATTCTGGAGTTGCTATTTTTCCTTCATTAAGCATAGTATTAAGTATTTCAAGAAGTTTGTTAGTATTGGCAACATATCCTTGATAAAGCGCAAAATGATTCTTAAGTAAAGTTTCGCTAAATCCAGGCATTCCAATTAATTTAGAGTAATCTTTGGCTTGATAAAACATTAGTACCCTCCTTAAAAATTTTTTTATATAAAAAATTTTATTACATAAAATTTTAATATCAAGTTAACGAATTTATAAACCATAAATTTGTTCTAAAACTTTTGTTTTTTTAATTTGAGATTATACTTAGCATTTTTAAAAACTAATGAAAAACTGAAATGAGGATTTTAAAAACCTTAACTGGTATATTAATTTTCATTCTTTTTTCCTATGTGTTTATTTATCCCATACTTATCCCTATTTCCTATTTAAAAAAAGAAAATCCCAAATTGACTGCCATGATGAAATATCGCATAAAACAATGGGAAAAGAAGGGAAAAAAGATAAAAATTAGACAGATATGGGTTCCTTTAAACAGAGTCTCACCTTATCTTAAAAAAGCAGTACTTATTGCAGAGGATGATAAATTTTATTATCATGAAGGTTTTGATCTTGATGCCATAATGCTTGCTATGGAAAAAAATATAAAAGCAGGAAAGCTTAAATACGGAGGAAGTACCATTTCTCAGCAACTTGCCAAAAATCTATTTTTGAACCCCTCTAAAAATCCCGTTAGAAAAATTCAAGAAGCCATACTTACTTTTCGTTTAGAAAGAACCCTTTCTAAAAACCGCATTCTTGAACTATATTTAAATGTAGCTGAATGGGGAGAGGGTATTTTCGGGATTGAAGCTGCAAGTAGATATTATTTCGGAAAACCTTCCTCAGCTCTTAATCCTTGGGAATCTGCTCTTTTAGCTGCTGTCTTACCTAATCCAATAAAATATAATCCTCTAAACCCCAGTCCTTATGTACAAAAAAGAGCGAAACTCATTTATTTTATAATGAAAAAAAGAGGAATCATAAAAGAGGAGTACAAAGAAGTAATAGAAGAAACTAATGCTCAATTCTTAGAAGAAAATAAAACTGAAGAAATTCCTATACAGGAGCCGATTTTTCAAGAAAATAAAACTTCTTCTGAAAATCAAACTAACTTATAAAAATTATCTTATTTGTGATTGTTGTTTTATTCTGAAAATTTGATGTTAATATCTAAAAAAAATTTATTATAAAGGGGGAAGAGATGAAATTTTACAGAACCCTTCACCCAAGACCAGTAGTTATAATAGGAAGTGGAAATGTAAAAAAGGGAGAAGTAAATTTTATGGCCTGTTCCTGGATAACACCTATAGCAGAAGATATACCTGCATTGGGATTTGCCTGCGATAAAGAACATTTTACCTATAAACTTATTCAAAAATATAAGGAGTTTTCAGTTAATATAACAGAAAATATTGATCTTATATGGAGGGTAGGTACATCAAGTGGAAAAGATGTAAATAAAGTTGAAACCTTTGATATAAAAATAAAACCCGGTAAGGTTTTAGAGGTTCCTTTAATTAAGGATGCTCTTGCAAATCTTGAATGTAAAGTAATAAAGGAGATTGAAGTTGGAGAGGTAATGTTTTATATAGGAGAGGTTAAGCATTGGGAGGCTTCTGATTTTGATGAGTATGGATATAAAGAATTTTGGAAACTTCCTCTTCATAAAGGTGGTAAAGCTTTTACTTTTTCTAATAAAAAACTTTATTTTCCTAAATGATAATTATTTATACCCTTGGGACTTCTAATAGAACCGAGGAAGAATTTCTGGAGATTTTAAAATTTTATAAAATTGAAGCTATAGCTGATGTAAGAAGGTGGCCAACTTCACAGAGATTTCCCCATTTTAAAAAAGAGAATCTAATGAAGATTTTATCTAAAAACGGCATTTCCTATTATCATTTTGAGAACCTGGGAGGTTATAGAAGGGAAAATTATGAAAGCTATATGAAGACTTCTGAGTTTAAAAAGGCCTTAGAAAAACTTATAAATATTGCTGAAAAAGATCTAACTTGCATAATCTGTGCTGAAAAGTTTCCTTGGAGATGTCATAGAAGATTTATTTCTAAAGCTTTAGAGGATAAGGGTATTGAGGTTTTACATATTATTGAAAAAAATAAGATATGGAAACCAAAGATTGCTTTATTTCTTCCAAAAGGCGGGAACGAAAAAGATTAAAACAGTATAATATTCAAGTCTTCCTATAAGCATATAGAATGCAAGAATCCATTTTACAGAAGTTGGAAAGGGTGCATAAGTAGTTGTAGGACCAGCACTGCCCAAAGCAGGTCCAGTACTGCTTAAAGCTGAAACAGTTGAAGAAAGAGCTGTAATTATATCTAATCCAAAAAAAAAAGTAAGAATAATGCTTGCTGTAATCCATATAAAATAAATAAAGCAAAGCAAAACCTGTTATATTATAATAATTTCAGGTTCTATGACCTTTTCACCCATTTTAATTACAATAATATCTTTAGGATGAATTAGGTAGATCCAACCCATCCCGCCTATATACATCAAAAATAATAATATTTGTATAATCAGCAGTAGTAAAACCAGTAGTGGTAATGAAAGTCGCAACTTGAAAAAGTCCATACCTAATAGAATCTTTTAAAGAAACAAATATTAAATAAAATTTCAATTCTTCGTTTTTAAAAACTTTTAAAAAATCCTCTTTTGCTATGTAAAAATATACAGTAAAACTAATGCTTCCACATATCATCCCTATAATTCCCGCATATTCAATTAAAGGATTGTTAAAAGCGGCCAAGCTTGCATTTTTGGTTGAAAGAAATTGCAAGCACAAAAACTATTATTCCCATTACCACCTATCCACTGAGTTATACTTCTCCAAAAAAGAACTCCCTTGGAAAGCTTTCCACGTCTGCAATAACACTTGCTCCCGTAGCTGTAAAACCTGATATTGCTTCAAAAAAGCATCTGTAAAAGAATTCAAGGTTCCTGTTAAAAGATAGGGCAAACTACCAAAAAGAGCTGTGCCAATCCAAGTAAAAGTTATGCTTGCAAAAGCTTCTCTATACCTAAGTTCTTTGTATTTTCTGGTGAAAAAGAATAGAAAAGACCCCGTTAAAAAGGTAATCAAAAAGGAAATAAAAAAATTATAAATTTCTGAAGTTTTATAGAAGAAAGCTATACATAGGGAAGGAAGCATAAATATGGAAAGAATAATAAGACTTAGGTTAACTATATTGATAACAATTCCAATGTTCATAGAAAATGATTAAGTAAGAAGCTTTTCTACATCCTCTATAGACTCTTTAGTGCAAAAATTATGAGTTTATCTCCTTCCTTTATCACATCCTCACCTTTGGGAATTATTACATCTCCTAATCTTACAATAGCCCCAATTATAGCCTTTTTGGGAAAGCCAATATCTTTAAGAGCTTTATTTACAATAGAAGATTTATAACTTACCAATACCTCCATTATTTCAACTTTATTTTCCGCGATAGCAGTCAGAGATAAAACATCCCCTCTTCTTATATATCTCAATATTATGCTTGCAGTTAAAAGTCTTGGACTTAAAACAGACTGTAACCCTAATTCATAGGCAAGTGGAATATAATCTGGTTTAGCTATTATTTTTTTTTAGCTCCTAAATTTTTTGCAAGTAAAGCACCCATTATGTTCATTTCATCACTTTCCGATACTGTTATATAAGCATCCATATCTTTATATTTTTCTTCTAATAAAAGCTGTTTATCCGTTCCATCTCCATAAAGAACTAAAGATTTTTTTTTAATTTTTACTTAGAAATTTACAAAAAGAATATCCTCACCCCTTGGAACTATCATCCTACCATTTTTTAATTATTCCAATTATAAAGTTTTTATTAATAATACTTCGCAAATATTTGAGATCTCTATTAATTACTCTGCTTTTGGCTGGAATTTTCAATCCTGTAACAACAACTCTTTCTTCTTCAAATTCTATAACTTCTGTAGCAAAGGGAATTTCTAAAATTCTTAAAATAGCATTTGCTGTTTCAAGCTCAGGATTGATTGCAGGATCTATATCAAGATAGTTTTTACCAAGAAGTTCTTTGTTAAAAAAATAATCAGGATTTCTAATACGAGCAATTCTTCGTTTGACACCAAAAAGTGCCTTTCCAAGCAAACAGGCTATCATATTTGTTTCGTCACTGTTGGTAACTGCAACAAGAATATCTGCGTTTCTTGCTCCTGCTTCTTTAAAGACTGAGGGATCGCTTCCTTCGCCTTCTATGGTTGCAATATCCAGTTCCTCTGAGATTCTTCTGAGTTTTTCTCCGTCTCGGTCAATTACAACTACATCAATCCCTTCAAGGGTCAAGAATTTTGCAGTATTATACCCTACCTCCCCTGCTCCAACAATAATGACTCTCATAGAAAGTTATCTGGCAAGATTTTAATTAGCTTCCAAAAATTGTTGGGGGTGCATAGGGATGGGTTCCCTCAACTACTTCAACACCTGCTTTCTCTTTGATTGCTGCAATAAGATCATCTTTTCTTTTACAGAACTTCATAATACAGGTTCCCACATGAACTACATCTGGATTTTCTTTTAAGGCAGCTAATTGAATTTTTAAAAGTGCTAAGCTACAAACAACTCTATTAGCATTACCTTCACAACCTCCACAATCCATGATTCCAATTATGTAGACATCTTCATTTTTGTATTTCTCAAATTCCCCCTCTTTGCGCATTAAGGCAATAAAACATTTTGCATCACCAGGACACAAATTCTGGTTACTTATCATATTACATTTAACGATTACAATTTTTTTCATAGGGCACCTCCTGTTTAGTATTATTTAATACTTTCTACATTCCTTACCTTCCGAACAAGAAGGAGTGTTACACCTTTCTTCTCTACCACAACAAGTCAATCCTTTTTTTTGATTAATTGAAGCTTCACTATTTAAAACTATTATAGGAGAAAATACTTTTTCTACATTTTTACTGCCACAATATTTACATATTACTTTCTCTTTCAAATTCAGATTAATCAAAAATTCACTTATTTTCCCACAGTCAAGACATTTATATTCGTAAAGAGGCATTTCTACTTTGTTTCCAATTCAGCAAGTCTTCTCTCAATTTCAGCAAGTCTTCTTTTTAAGGATTCTGCTTCATCTTTAAGTATTTCTTTTTCTTTTGCTGGAGAAATAGCTTCTTCTGGGAAATAATTCATCATCCAAAACCATCTCCAACCTCTACCTAAACCACAACTTTTTCTCCATCCCCACCCAGCACCTTTCAAAAAACCAGG